>NZ_VRVC01000219.1:0-4285 GCF_008040005.1 Methylobacterium sp. WL19 | reverse complement strand
GCGGAGGTCGGGGCGCCGGTGCCGCCGGCGTTCGGGGCGACGGCGCTCGGGGGCAAGGGCGTGACAGGCAAGGTCGGCGGCCTCGATCTCTTCCTCGGCTCGCCGCGGGAGGCGGCGGCGCGCTCGGCCTTCACACCCGAGCAGTCGGCGCAGGTCTCCACCCTGAACGACGCGGGCAAGACGGTATCCGCCCTCGTCGTGAACGGGTCGTTGGCCGGCCTGATCGCCATGCGCGATGAGCCGCGGCCGGACGCGAAGGCGGGAATCGATCGACTGGCGGCAACCGCCATAACGGCGGTCATGCTCACCGGCGACAATGCCCGCACCGCCGGAGCGGTGGCCGGGGCGCTCGGCATCGAGGCGCGGGCCGAGCTCCTGCCGGAGGACAAGCAGCGGATCGTGAGCGAACTCCAGGCTGGCGGTGCGGTGGTGGCGAAGGTCGGGGACGGCATCAACGACGCCCCGGCGCTCGCGGCCGCGGACGTCGGCATCGCGATGGGCGGGGGCACCGACGTCGCGTTGGAGGCGGCCGATGCCGCGGTGCTGCACGGGCGCGTCGCCGACGTGGCGCGGATGATCGAGCTCTCCCGCAGGACGCTGGCCAACATCCGCGCGAACATCGCCATCGCGCTGGGGCTGAAGCTCGTGTTCCTCGCCACCACCGTCGCCGGCATCACCGGGCTGTGGCCGGCCATCCTGGCCGACACCGGTGCCACGGTGCTCGTCACGGGCAACGCGCTGCGGTTGCTTGGCATGCGGCTTCGTTAGGCATGGTCCGGTGTTTGGCCCTGCCGCTGGGAACGACGGAGAAATCCTCGCGGACAGGTCGCCGACGGCTGCCGTGTTGCGCCCCGACAGGGCATCGTCGGCGATGCGTCGCGCGAAGGCGTCGATGTCGGCCATACCGCGGCGATGCGGCCCGTTCCGGACGCTCGGGCCACCCGTGGCCCGTCCGATCTCGACGGGGCCTTCCGGCTCAGGCGAACCGGACGCGCGTCCCGGCCGGATAGGTCCCGCGCCGGCGTCCCTCCCGGCAGGCCTCCACCTGGATCGCGGCCGGGACCCGCGCCTCCATCCCCTTCAGGATCCCCTTGTAGTGGGTCTCCCGGAAAGCGGTCTCCTCGACCACGAAGCGTTCGATCTCGTCAACGTCGGCCGTCGCCCCTGAGAACCGGCGCGCGAGAATGCCTTCAAGCTGCGTGAGATCGCTGCCGTCGAACAGCACCTGCTGGCCCGGATCGGTCGCATCGGAGAAAGCCATCCCACCCCGCTGGTCGACCGACCACATGGCCTCCTTCATCTTCTTCAGGCCCTTCTGGTTCTTCGTTGCGAAGAACAGGTAGTAGTCGGTCCGCTCCCGCCCGTTGCGCATCTCGAAATGCCGGACGAAGCGGGCCCCGGCCATCGATACGAGCTGGGCGGCATAGAGGTCGCGGATGCCGGCCTTGCGCTGCGCCGGTGGCAAGGCGGTGACCTTGCGCCAGTCCGGGCAGCCGAACAGCGCGTCGAAGTTGTCCGGCTGGTCGCGGTGCGTGAGGAAGCGGTTGATCTCCTCGAACATGAAGTTGACCAGGACCTCGCCGCTGGCGCGGTTCATCAGGTCGCGCATGGCGGTCATCGGCATGCCGTTCCATCCGAACGGATCGACAAGCGCGAAGACCGGCGCGTTCCGGGGGTGGTCGCGCAGCGCCTCCGCGTAGACCTGCTCGAAGCCCTCACCGGAATGAACGCGCACGTGGAGGTTGCGCGGCTTGGCCCGGGCCGCGAACAGCGTGCCGATGCAGCCGTGCAGGCGGTCCGCACGGGCCTCGTCCTTCTCGATGAAGTGGAAGTGGCACTCGGCGCGGATCGGTGTGGCTTGGTCGAGGAACGCCTTCAGCGCGATCAGCGGGGAGCCGTCGCTGCCGTCGTCGTAGATGCCCGGGCCCGCGAAGCCGTCGATGAACACCATGCGCGGGAAGCCTCCCAGCGCCAGGATCGGGAACCAGGCCTGCAGGTAGCGCCGCAGGATCTCGTGCTTGGCCCTGGTGTGGTCCTCAAGCGCCCACGTCACCCGCTGCGGCTTCATCCATCGCCCCTACAAGGCGGCGGACACAGCCGCGCGCGCGTTCCTCGGCCAGCCGTTGTGCTCGCGCCCGTCTAGCAGCCGACCGCCCGTCTTCGGCGACCGCCCGCCCCACTGCTTGAAGAAGAACGGCACGTCGGCCCGCGCGCACTGCCGCAGCAGGTCCACGACCCACGCCTTCTCCATGGGCCTGGCGCCGGGACCGCTCTCGCCCCCGACGATGACCCAATGCAAGCCGATGAGATCTAAAGTCCCGATCGGCCCGATCAAGGGCTCCACGGACAGGAACCGCACCGCGGCATTGGTATCCCTCAGGTGCGCGACCCTGGACTTCTTGGTTCCGTCCTCGACCGACACGCCGAGCCAGATGTGGGCCGGCACGGGACGCGAGACGTAGCGGGCGTTGACGTAATCCCGCATCAGCGAGCTGCGCTTTGTCAGTATCTGGAACTCGTGCCAGTCCGCCCGCTCCATCGTGTCGAAGACGCGGTCGACGAAGGACGTCGGAACGTCCTTGTGGAACAGGTCGCTCATCGAGTTCACGAAGATCATCCGCGGGCGCCGCCATGCCAACGGCTGCTCAAGCCGCGCCGGACGCAGCGTCAGGTCGAAGCCGCTCTCGAACGGGTGGTTCGGAACGCCGCGGAAGCGCTCGGAAAACCGCGCCGCGTAACAGTTGTCGCAGCCGGAGCTGATCTTGGTGCATCCCGTCACCGGGTTCCAAGTCGCCTCCGTCCACTCTATCGCCGAGCTCTGAGCCATAGGAACAAAATTAGAACACTTCGCGGTGGGTCGCAACGGACAGCTTGGCCGAACGCGACGCGTCGCACCAGCCGGAACGAGCCGCTTTCTGCGATCGGTGCGGCTCTCGATCCGTCTCAGGCACACCGTGCGCCGGAACCGTTGCGACGGATCGAGGCTTGCCGTACCCCGACCCACCCCGCCGACGAGGTTTCCCATGACCAGCGATATCGAACGGCACCAGCAGCTGCTGAGCTCACTCAAGCAGGCCCAGGGCAAGGGCGACGGCTCCTTCGAGCAGGCCGTCACCGACGCCTTCGAGCACGTCTTCGAGCACCTGGGGCGCCTCAACGCGATCAGCGATCCGGACGCCGAGGACCGTCCCTTGAAGCCAGGGGAAACAGCGACGCTGCGGTAGGCGCATCGGGCTGTAGCCGATCTCAGACGAGCTTCTCGTCGAACCATTCGACGAGAAGCGTGATGCCGTAATCGATACCCCCCCGGCATGCTCCGGCCAACTTGACCCGCTCGGCGCCAAGTTGGGAGGACTTCATGGCCGCCATGCCGAAGTGCGGATACGAGGGTTTCGTCGGACGCTTAAGGGCTCACGAAGCGGTCTTGGTTTGCGATCGTCCCGACGGATCCGAGACGGACGACGAGGATCCCGATACCGGACCCGGGGCATGAGGCGGCGCCCCCGGGGGGAACGCCGAATTCCCGGTTCGGTCCCGGAGGGATCGCTTCCGCTTCCGATCGGGTCGATGTCCTACCCTTCGGATATCCGGGCTATGCACCGTCGGTCACCCGTACGACGCTGCGCCCGTTGCCCCGGCGCTCGACGCGGACCTGCACCGCGATGCGATCGATCATCGCCGCGACGTGGGTGATGACGCCGACCCGGCGACCCTGGCCCTGGAGGCTTTCCAGGGCGTCGATGGCGACGTCGAGGGTCTCGGCATCGAGCGACCCGAAGCCCTCGTCGATGAACAGGGTGTCGACGAAGGCCGCTCGCCCCTCCAGGCCCGAGAGCGCCAGCGCCAGGGCGAGAGCCACCAGGAAGCGCTCGCCGCCCGATAGGCTGCGCGTTCCGCGAAGCTCGTCGCCCATGTCGCGGTCGAGGACGTGCAGCGCGAGGTCCGTGCCCTGGCTGCGCACGAGGGCGTAACGCGGGCTCAGGGTGCGGAGTTGTTCGTTCGCGAGATGCGCCAGGTGCTCCAGCGTCACGCCTTGGGCGAAGCGCCGGAACCTGTCGCCGTTCGCGGAGCCGACGGCGGCGTCGACCATCTCCCACGCGTCGAGGCCCTCGCGCACGGCCTCGATCTCCCCCGAGAGGTTCGCGGCCTGGCCCAGGGCATCGTCGTCGCGGGCAAGCTCGGCGTCGAGTGCGCCCCGACGCCGTTGATGGGTCGCGATGGCCTCGGCGACCGCGGCGGCGGCGGCCTCGGTGCCCGGAACGTCGACGGGCGGGAGGCCGCGCAG
>NZ_VRVC01000218.1:0-4311 GCF_008040005.1 Methylobacterium sp. WL19 | reverse complement strand
TCCTGGCCGCGACCTCGGACGGGCGCGATCCCGGCGCGCGCCAGGCCCTGTCCGGCTTTGCCCGGTCCCGGTCGCTGGATGCCCGCCTGCGCACGGCGGCGGTGGACACCCTCAACCGCAGCCTGCTCAGTTCTTTGATCCCCATCGACGCCCTGCGCGGCCTCGGACTCCTGGCGATGACGACGATCGGACCGTTGCGCCGCATCGTCATGCGCGAGGGGGTTCTGCCGCGCCTCGGCGCACCCTCGCTGATGCGGTGACGGTCAGCGCCGGGCGAGACTCGTCGGCGATTCCGCCGACCCGACACGTTCGCCCGTCGATCCGGTGGGGATCGAGGTGGCGGGGGTTCCGCGGCTGAAGGCGGTGCCGTCGCGCCCGAGGCTCTCGCCATGGGCGAACAGGGCCTTCATGTAATCCTGGTCGAAGGGTGCCGAGCTGGTGCGCGTGAACCGGTTGTCGATCTCGGCCACCTCGAGATCGAGGCCGTTGCGTTCGGCGAAACGCTCCGTGAGGGCGAGCGCCGCGCGGGTCTGCGCCTTGATCGCGGCGGACATCGCGCGGCCGAGCACGCTCAGGGTCGTGCGTGTGGCCATCTGGAAGTCCGGTGTCACCGTGTTGTTGACCACGAGGTAGACCGTTCTCGTGGGAAGCCTCACCTTGGCCTTGCCGAGGATCGCGGCTTCCGGCGCCAGGTAGAACGGCGCCGTGGTGCCGCCATCCGCATGCATTTCCTGGAAGCGCTTCCCGTCCGTACCGACCACGTCGATCATCACCGGCGGGAACACGCCCGGCACCGCCGAGGAGGCGAGGATGATCGAGCGGAACAGGTCGAGTGCCTTCGGGCTGCCCTCGGAGGCGATGGCGCCCATGTCCCACAGGACCGGGCGCTCGCTGTCCACGGCGGTGGTCGCCACCAGCAGGCGCCGTCCCTTGGCGTGCTCGGCGGCGATGTCGGCGAGAAGCTTGCCCGTCACCATCCGGTCGATCCGGCGCTTGAGCGGCCAGGTATCGGTGAGGGCCTCATTGGTGCCGCCGAACTCGAACACGTCGGCGGCGGAGATCTCGGTATAGGCCCGCGCCAGCGTCGCATCGGCGCTGGAGCCGAGGAAGGCGAAGGGCGCGATCATCGCCCCCGTGCTCACCCCGGTGATGATTCCGAAATCGGGCCGGTCGCCGGCCTTCGACCAGCCGTTGAGGAGGCCGGCGGCGAAGGCCCCGTTCTCGCCGCCACCCGACAGGACAAGCCACGGATCGGCCGCCGCGCTCGCCCCGTCGATGAGGCTCTGGAATGCCTTGGTGTCGTCGGCCGCGATCCGTAGCTGGCCCTTCAGGCCGTCGGGCCGGGCCTCGGCGGCGTCACCGGCCGTGAACGGCACGCGCTCGGATGCTCTGGCGGGCGATGCCTTGGAGGAGTCCCTGGGAGAAGCGGTTCTCGCCGGAGCGCCCGCATGGGCCGGAGCGGCTTCGCCCGGCGCGGCGACGCTCAGCATCGCGACGAGGCCGGCAGCGTAGAGGAGACCGTGTCGGGTCGATGATCCGGACATGAGAGAGTGTCCTTGATGAGTCTCGAAACGCCCGCCTCTGTTGCGAGAACCCGGCCTGTACCCGCCGGTTCCTACCCGCTGCACGGGCCCCTGCGTCGAACATGCGCCAGCGCACGTCGTTGGGAAAGTGGTCTTCGCCTCGAACCCGCCTTTACGTGGGGGGTAACCTTGACTAACCGCTTCGAGGCTAGAGCCTCACCCCGAAAAGTCCGACCCGAGTTTTCGGCAAAGATGATGCGCCCTGAACATCCTATGGCATCGTCCTGAATACGATATCCAGAGCGATGACCCAGTCCGACGATCGATCGACACACGGAGCCCGAGACCCCATGAAATTGCCGCGCCGCTTCTTCCAGCCCCTCGCCACTGGCGCCCCGGCCCCGTTCCGTGACCTGCCGGTGAAGCTCGAGCGGATGATCCACTTCGTGCCGCCTCACAACGACAAGGTCCGCGCCCGCGTGCCGGACCTCGCCGCCACCGTGGACGTGGTGCTCGGCAACCTCGAGGACGCCGTGCCGGTCGACCAGAAGGAGGCGGCTCGCAAGGGCTTCGTCGCCATGGCGCAGGCGACCGATTTCGCCGCGTCCGGCACAGGCCTGTGGACCCGTATCAACGCCCTCAACAGCCCCTGGATTCTCGACGACCTGTTCGAGATCGTGTCCCAGGTCGGGGACAAGCTCGACGTGGTGATGGTGCCCAAAGTCGAGGGTCCGTGGGACATCCACTACATCGACCAGCTCTTGGCCCAGCTCGAAGCGAAGCACGGCGTCGCTAAGCCGATCCTCGTCCACGCCATCCTGGAGACGGCCGAGGGCGTCGCCAACGTGGACGCCATCGCCTCCGCCTCCCCGCGCATGCACGGTATGAGCCTCGGCCCCGCCGATCTCGCCGCCTCGCGCGGCATGAAGACCACCCGCGTCGGCGGCGGCCACCCGGATTACCGCGTCATCGCCGACCCGACGAGTGACGGCGCCGCCCGGGCCAGCGCCCAGCAGGACCTCTGGCACTACACCATCGCCAAGATGGTCGATGCCTGCATGGCTAACGGCCTCAAGGCCTTCTACGGCCCGTTCGGCGACTTCTCGGACGGGGATGCCTGCGAGGCCCAGTTCCGCAACGCCTTCCTCATGGGCTGCGCCGGCGCCTGGACCCTGCACCCGAACCAGGTCGCCATCGCCAAGCGCGTCTTCGCCCCCGATCCGGCGGAGGTCGCCTTCGCGGTGCGGATCGTCGAGGCGATGCCGGACGGCACCGGTGCGGTGATGCTCGACGGCAAGATGCAGGACGACGCCACCTGGAAGCAGGCCAAGGTCATCGTCGACCTCGCCCGGCTGGTGGCCGAGAAGGACCCGGAGCTCGCCAAGACCTACGGCCTGAAGTGACCTCTGGCCCGAACTGAGATGGTCTTCCCTCTCCCCGCACGCGGGGAGAGGGCTTCATGCCCCCTTGTCGGGGCATGAAGCGAGGCGGCAGCCGACGGTGAGGGGGCGGCTCAGGCACAGCCTCGTTCGTTCTACCCCCCCTCACCGCCGCTTCCCGCAGCCACGGATCCCGAAGCGATCGGCCGGATGCCGTCCGGGATCTGCAGACCGGGACGGCCCCTTGCGATGCGGCGTGGCAACGCCGCCGATGACAACCTGTCCGACGCATCCTATTTTGGCGTCATGACCGATCTCTCTCCCACCGGAACCCAGACGCGCACCGCCAAGTTCGGCCTCGGCGCCGTGGTGCGCCACCGGATCTACCCGTTTCGCGGCGTCGTCTTCGACGTGGACCCGATCTTCGACAACACCGAGGAATGGTGGCTGGCGATCCCCGAGGAGGTCCGGCCGCGCAAGGACCAGCCGTTCTACCACCTCCTCGCCGAGAACGCGGAGAGCGAGTACGTGGCCTACGTCTCCGAACAGAACCTCGTTCCCGATACATCCGGCGAGGCCCTGCGCCATGCCGGGATTCCGGAGGTGTTCGAGCGGGATTCGGACGGCGCCTACCGTCTCCGGAGCGCGCACGCGAACTGAGTGCGGGACGGTTCCCCACGGCATGGGGCGCCGTCGTCGAATGTGCGCATGAAAAAGGCCGGGCGACGAGCCCGGCCTTTTTCATGTTCGGATCGAGGCCAGGAGCCGGTCTCAGGGCTTCGGAGCGGCACTTCCGGCAGCGGTACCGGCGGCGTTCTGCTTCTCCAGGTTCTTGCGCATGTCTTCGCTGCGCTTCTCGAGCTCGGCCTGGAGCTTCTTCTGCTGCTCTTCCAGCACCTTCGGGTCCACGGCCGGGCCGTCGAAGGCCTTGCCGAAGCCAGCCAGCGGCACGGCGAAGGTCACCTCGCGCTGGGCCTGGTTCTGGACGCTGATGTTGAGGGTGGTGCCCTTCTTCAGCGCATTCACGAGGTCGTTACCGACATTGCCGGCTTCGGCGAAGCAGCCGTTGGGGAAGCACACGGCGAACTTGCCCGGGGTCGCCTGCTGGCCATCGACGGTGAAGCGGATGCCGGGGCCGAGGAGCAGGCCGAGCGGCAGCAGGTAGCGCACCACGCGCACGCTCTGCTGGGCGTTCTTCATGTCGTAGACCGCCACGGCGAGGACGGGCTGGCCCTGGTCGGAGACGAAGTCGCGGGTGGTGTAGCAGACGTCGGTGCTGGTGTTCTGGTCCTTGCCGCACACCTTGGTCCAGTCGGCCTGAGACGGCTCGGACTTCACGGTGACGATCTGTGGGCCGGCCGGCTGCTGGGCGGCCGGGGTCTGGGTGGCCGGAGCCGCCGGTGCCGGGG
>NZ_VRVC01000217.1:0-4362 GCF_008040005.1 Methylobacterium sp. WL19 | reverse complement strand
GCGCTCGCGCGCGGCCGGAGGGGTCGGCCGTTCGGCCGGGGCGCGGTCGGGCTTCTCGGGACGATCAGGCCGCTCGGGGCGCTCCGCGCGCTCGGGCCGCTCAACCGGAGCCCGTTCCTGGCGCGGCTCGGGACGTTCGGGACGCTCCGCTCTCTCGGGGCGCTCGGCCCTCTCCGGCCGTTCTGCGCGCTCGGGGCGTTCAGCCCTTTCCGGGCGCTCGGCTCTTTCCGGCCTAGCCGCGCCGCCACGGGGGGCATCGCCGCCTCCGCGCGGGTCGCCGCGCTCGGCTCCCGGACCCGCTTGGGCGAGCAGCATCACGCCCGGCCCGCCTCTGTCGGGGCTGGCCGCAAGGGGGCCCGATAGGATCAAGGCCGGCAACATGGTGCCGGTCAGAAAGAGCAGGCGGAGGTTCCGCATCGATGGTCACTCACAAACGTTGATGTGGCCATCGGAACCGAATGGAGCCGGGATGGTTCCGAATTCATTCCCGGAGCGTGCGCCCGCGATCCACCATCTCGACGCGGAATCGAAGGCGAGCGCGAGGGAAATCCTTCGCCCTCAACCGGTTAGGGGACGTGTCGCCCGGGTCGCTCGTGACATCGCGGCGGGACCGACGATTTCCCTCGCCCGCCGTGAATGTCCGCTAGGGCGCGGCGGCGCGAGCCGGGACCGCGATCATGCTCGGCGCGATGATGCGGATGGCCGCGCGCTCGTCGCGGCCGGTGGCGGACGCTTCCGTGGCCGCCCCGTCGCGAACCACGCCCCCATCGGACAGGATGGCCCCGTTCCGGGTCGCCGCATCGGCGGCGATGGCCGCCACGGTCTTGTCCGCACGGCCCGCGAGGGTGACGCGCACCTTCGGCCGCGACATGGCTTCCGCCTGCATCGGTGTCACGAAGATGTCGCCCTTGTGCCGGACGAGCATGCTCTCGGCCTTCACCAGGGACTGGGCCCAGGTCTGGTTCGCCTTCTTGCACGAGCAGTCCGGCGTGAAGCTCTTCTGGAACTTGAAGGCGTTGGCGAGCGACACGTAGGCCCGGCTGCCCTTGATCGATGCGGCCTGTTTCAGCCCGTCATCGCCATTGGGCATCGAATAGGCCACCGCCTCCGTGCCGGGGCACAGGGCCTGACACAGCTCGTTGGCGCCCTCGCGACCATCGGGCAAATTGTTCATCGGGAAATAGGCGCCGTCGCAGGTCCGGACGCAGACCACCTGCGGCCCGCCCCGTCCGCGCTGCTCACCGACCACGCCCTCGACGATCTTCGGACCGGTCTCGGCGCAGGAGGAGGCGATGGCGGCCGTGAGCTGGCGCCGCCGGGCGGCGGTGACTTCGCCGTTCTCGGCGCCGTAGCCGGCCTGGAGCGCCCGGATACGCTGCTCCACCGCGCCGCATTGCGGCGGGCGCGAATCGAAGAACAGGAACTTGCCGCCTTCGCAGCTCAGGGTCCGGTAATAGGCCTCCAGCCGGCCGATCTCGTTCTGCAGGGCGCGGGCTGTGTTGGCGCCGTCGCTGAGATTCGCGAGTTCGAAGCGGTATCGCTGGCACTGGGCGTTGGGTGCCTGCGCCTGGACGGCTGTCCCGAACGCGATGGCGGCCATGGCGGCGCCGAGCGTTGCGACGAGCTTGCGGATCTGTGGAGGGATCAGCGGCATGACCTGTCAGAAACGGGTGTGAAGCTGGGCGGTTCCGGCCCTCGGGCAGGGTACGGAAGAACGCCTTTGCAAAGGGTGTCTAACCGCCCTCGCCAGAGCGCGACAGTGTTCCCACATGCCCATCGGCAAACTTGAGGGGAATGATGTGATGATGTGTCTTCGGAGTCTCACAAGCCGCGCGGTGGCGGCCGGATTGGCGGCGTTGGCGATGGGCGGGACGGCGGTCCGCGCCGACGACACGGACCGGATCTTCGACAAATCCACGGTGTGGCGTCCGCTCACCCCCAACGACAAGCTGGTGGTCTACGGCATCGACGACCCGGAGGTCTCCGGCATCGCCTGCTGGTACACGCAGCCCGAGAAGGGGGGAATCAAGGGCACGCTCGGCCTCGCGGAAGATGTCTCCGACATCTCCCTCGCCTGCCGGCAGGTCGGCCCGGTATCGTTCAAGAATCCGAAGGACAAGCTCAAGCAGGGCGACGTCGTGTTCAGCGAGCGGCGGTCGCTGATCTTTAAGTCGATGCAGATCGTCCGCGGTTGCGACGCCAAGCGCAACACGCTGATCTACATGGTCTATTCGGACAAGGTGATCCAGGGCTCGCCCAAGAACTCCACCACGGCGGTGCCGCTGATGCCGTGGGGCACCGCCGAGGCGCCGCCCCGCTGCGGCGATTTCTTCAAGGGCTGATCCGGCCCGGGGGCGGCGCCGGCATCGGGCCGGGCCGCCTCGAACGAGCGGGTGTGAGTCCTGCGGATCAGTCCTTGCAGGTGATGCGGATCGGCGGCTCGACGGGCTTCGGCGCGGGCGGCTGGTCGATCGCGCCGGTATAGTCCTCGGGAGCGGCCAGGCCGAAGGAGCCGGCGACGGCGAAGCCTTGCGCCTCGCACCAGGCATCGGCCACCACCTGCCCGCAGGAGCCGCTGCCCGCCACCAGGCATTCGCCGACGCCGTAGCCTTCGCCGGCGGGAATCAGGAACGTCTTCTCTACCTGTGCCGGCGCGCGGGCGGGCTTCTCGCCGTCATCGACGGCCAGGGCGGCGGAGGAAATGAGCGCGAGGGCGCAGAGAGCGCCGAGACCGGCAGCCGAGCGTCGCATGGGCAGTGACCTTGATGACGGGATCCGCGAAAGGCTGGATTCACCGGATGGGAGGATTCGCGTTTGGGAAAATCTCGGCCTCGTCGGTAAACAAATCCTTTCCGGATCGTCGCGACCTTGACCGAAGCTCTCCCGGCGTCGTTCTCGAATTCATCACCGTTTTGGGGTAGCCCAGTTGGTCGGCAGGGTCCGTCGCCTCCGTGCAACACGTAGGGTGCTTGGCGTCCGGCCGATCCGGTCGTCGCAGTTGCGGTGCGCGTGCCTCGCGAATCGTAAAAGTTGATCGGTTCTCGGGATTTAGGGCATGGGGACAGGCGGCATCCGCAGGCGGCGGAGCGGTCGCGTCCCAGGGTTACGAAAGACGGTTTCATGGCGCCGATGTTGCGGCTCTACAACACGCTGACCCGCGAGAAGGCGCCCTTCGTGCCGATCGATCCGACGCATGTGCGGATGTATGCCTGCGGGCCGACGGTCTACGACGCCGCCCATATCGGCAATGCCCGGCCGATCATCGTGTTCGACCTGCTGTTCCGGCTGCTGCGCCATCTCTACGGCGAGGCGCATGTCACCTATGCCCGCAACGTCACGGACGTGGACGACAAGATCAACGCCCGCGCGGCCGAGCGCGGCATCACCATCCGCGAACTCACCGACGGGACGCTCGCAGCCTTCCACGGCGACATACGCGACCTCGGCGTGCTGATGGCCGAGGACGTGAACGTGGCGGGCGAGCGCCCGCGCTTCGTCGAGCCCCGCGCCACCGACCACATCGCCGAGATGCACACGATCATCGACGGGCTCGTGGCATCGGGCCATGCCTATGTGGCGGAAGGCCATGTGCTGTTCGACGTGCCCTCGATGCCCGATTACGGCGCGCTCTCGAAGCGGCCCCTCGACGAGATGGAAGCCGGCGCCCGCGTCGAGGTCGCCCCCTACAAGCGCTCGCCCCTCGACTTCGTCCTGTGGAAGCCCTCCAAGCCCGGCGAGCCGTCATGGCCCTCGCCGGCCGGTATCGCCGCGCCGGGGCGGCCGGGCTGGCACATCGAGTGCTCGGCCATGTCATGGAAGCATCTGGGCAAGACCTTCGACATCCATGCCGGCGGCCTCGACCTCATCTTCCCCCATCACGAGAACGAGGTGGCCCAGTCCCGCTGCTGCTTTGCCACCGACGTCATGGCCCATGTCTGGCTCCATAACGGCTTCCTCCAGGTGGAGGGGCAGAAGATGTCCAAATCGCTGGGCAACTTCATCACCCTGCGCGAAGTGCTGAAGGATTGGCCCGGAGAGGTCGTGCGCCTCGCCATGCTGAAGACGCATTACCGCCAGCCCATCGACTGGACCGTGCGCGGGCTGGAGGAAGCGGCGAAGATGATCGACCGCTGGTACGGCATCGTGGGCGACGTGGCCGCCGGACCCGAGGTGCCGGCCTCCGTGGTGGAGCCGCTCCTCGACGATCTCAACACCGCCGCCGCCCTCGCCGAGTTGCACCGCCTCGACGACCCGGCGACGCTGAAGGCCGGGGCGGGCCTCCTCGGCCTCCTCGGGCGGACGCAGTCGGCGCGGGCGGACAGTGCCATCGCCGCCGCCGGCGTCGACGTGGCGGCGGTGGAA
>NZ_VRVC01000216.1:0-4431 GCF_008040005.1 Methylobacterium sp. WL19 | reverse complement strand
TCGCTGTCGCCTCGGCCCCGTTGCCGGCAGGCTCCGGCTGCGGTCCGAGCATCGCCCGCACACAGGCCGTGGTGGACAGCGATGTGGCGACCGGCAACCTCAACGCGCCGGTGGGCGCACGGTTCTCCTCCGACCTCGCGCGCGCCGCGGAAGCCTGCGCCGCCGGCCGCGAGCGTGAGGCGATCGGCCTGCTCGCCGCCGCCAAGTCACGCTACGGCTATCCGTAGGCTCGGGCATTCGTTCGGGATCGCCGCCCCTCACGAGGCAGGTGACCCGACCCGGCCCCACGGCGCGGGGGGCGCCGAAGCACTCGCCCCCCCCTCGCGAAAGTGTGACCCTGCCTCGCGGCGAATGAGGCCGGGTCGTGCGACGGTAAAGAACGCAGGCGAGATCCGGTTTATCTCACGAATCCTCTCGGAGGATTGCAGCCATGCCCCCGCCTTCTCGGCGATCATTGGCGAGGCTTCGGTCGGCGACTGGAAAGCCACACCCGCCACATCCTCGCTGCGTTGCCATAAAAGGGCCGGGAAATCTCCTAGTGTCGGGGGCGACAAAATTTCGGTGACAGGCCCCGCGACGCATGAGCTCAGCGCCCAACAACATCACGCGCCTGCCGACCGCCAGGGCCACCGCACTCGAGTCCAAGGAGGCGGTGACCAAGGAAGAGCGGGCCCGGTCCAGCGAACTGGCGGTGAACGACGACCGCGAGATGGTTCCCCGGCGGGACGACGACGCGAGGCGGGAGCTGGCGCTCGATTCAGGGGAAGACGAGACGTTTTCCCTCGTCCCCCTGCCGCAGCCCGACCATAACTGGAGCCGCACGCTGCTCAGCTTCGGCATCGTCGTGATCCTGCCGCTGTGCCTGCTCGGCCTGTACTTCCTGTTCCTCGCCACGCCGCAATACTTCGCCGAATTCCGGTTCTCCGTGACCGAAGTGACCCCGTCCGCCGGTCCCCTCGGCGGAGGGGGTAGCGGGGGCACGACCGCGGCGGCGGTCGCCAGCGCCATGGGTGGCCACAGCGCGGCAGCCGGCGGCGGCACCGCGCAGAACTTCGTCGTGATCGACTATCTCAAGAGCCGTCAGGTGGTCGACGAGCTGTCTCAAAGCGTCAATGTCCGAGAGATCTACAGCCGTCCCGAGATCGATTGGCCGAACCGGTTCGACAGGAGCCGGTCGACGGAGCACCTGGTGCGATACTGGAACAAGATGGTCTGGGCGAATTTCGACCCGCTCACCGGGCTCGCCTCCGTGGAGATCAAGGCGTTCCGGCCCGACGATGCCCTGACCATCGCCAACCAGCTGGTCACCTTGTCGGAAAACCTCGTCAACAAGATCGCCAAACGCGCCGAGGAGGATGCCGTCAAGTTCGCCGAGCAGGAGGTCGTCCGGGCCAAAGCCGGCCTCGACAAGGCCCGCGCCGCCATGGCCGAGTTCCGTGAGAAGGAAGGCGTGATCGATCCGATACCCAGCGTCGTCTCGGGCAACACCCAGCTCATCGGCACCCTGCGCGGATCGGTGTCGCAGCTGGAGGCCGATTACGACACGATCCGGAGGCAGAATCTCAGCGAGTCGGCACCATCGGTCGTGGCACTGAAGTCCCGCGTCCAGGCCGCACGCGAGCAGCTGGCTTCCGTCGAGCGCGAGGTTTCGGGCAGCCGCTCCGGCCGCAACGTCCTGGCCGGCGTCGTCGCCCGGTTCGAGGCCCTCGACATGGACCGGCAATACGCGCAGGCGATCCTGCTCACCTCGCTGCAATCCCTCGACCGCGCTCGGGCCAGCGCGGCGGCCCAGCATCTCTATCTCACCCCCTACGTTCGCCCGGCCCTGCCCGAAAGCGCGGGCGGCCCGCGCGTCTTCCTGTCGATGGTGCTCGGAGCCTTCATCCTGGCGGCGATCTGGTTCATCGGCCTGCTTGCCGTGCGCTCGATCGTGAACAGCCGCGCCTGATCCCAGGCCGGCCGTCGGTCGTCATGACCGTCGGCGCGGCCTCGGCCAGAATTCCGGCCTCGTGACGAGGCAACGCCCGGCACGAGGTGCCGGTCCCGCAACCCGCCACTCCGCGTCACCCGGCATCCTTGGATCGCGACTGAACGATGGCACATTCCTCGATCGTCCTTCCGGTCGCCCCCTCCAAGCAGAGGGCACGGCCATGGCTGACGATCATGACGGCATTGATCGTCCGTGATTTTTGGGTCCGCTTCCGCAAGTATCACCCGGCTCTGGGCGTCATCCTCTTCATCGAGCCCGTCATCCTCGTTGCGATGATTGCGGGATTGCGAATCTATCTCTTCGGAAAGGAGCCTTCTTTCGGACCCTCGGTTCTTCTGTTCATGGGGACCGGCGTCTTCCCCTTCTACATCTTCCGACGTTGCGCACGCGGTGTTCGCGCGCCGAAGTCGCGAGCCAAGGAGTATTACTTCGTCAAGCCGTTCGATTTCCTGCTATCGAGATTCTTTATCTATCAGATCCAAAACTTCATGCTGATGGTCCTGTTTTTCTCGGCACTTTATGTCTACGGAATACGAGAGGCCATGCCCTGGGCTCCCGAAAACTGCCTCCTGAGCCTGACCGCAGTCGGCTTCCTGGCTTTTGGAATGGCGCTCGTCAATTCGACCATCCAATCGTATTTTCCGGGCTGGGGCACAATCTATGGCTTCCTGAGCCGTCCGATGATGATGTTCAGCGGCGCGTTCAAGACCGTCGATCTGACCCCGGAGCCCTTGCGGACGATCTATTCCTGGAACCCGCTCTCGCATGTGATCGAGCTATTTCGGCTGGGATTTTACCCGAACTACCCGCATGCCAGCTTCGATGCCATCTATCTCACCAAATGGTGCGTCGGCATAATCTTCGTCGGAATCCTGTTCTACAACAATAAAGCCAAAGACTGAATCGGACCCGTCTCCGCCTACGGCTCACCGAGCATCAGCCCGACCTTCATCACCGTGCCGTCCTCCTTGTCCGGATGGACCGCGAAGCCGAGGCTGCGGCACACGGCCAGCATGGGACGGTTCTCCCGGAGGACCGTGCCCTCGATGCGCTGGAGCCCCTCCGCCCTCGCCCAGTCGATCATCAGCTGCATCAGGGCGAAGCCGAGGCCGGTGCCCTTGCGGTCGCTGCGGATGAGGATGGCGTATTCGCCGCTCTCGTGGTTGGCATCCGCATGGAGGCGAACCGCGCCGAGCATCGACGCCGTCTGCGCGTCGATGGCGACGAAGGCGATGGCGCGGGCGTAATCGAGCTGCGTCAGCCGGGCCAGGAAGGCGTGGTTGAAATCGCGGACCGGCATGAAGAAGCGCAGGCGCAGATCCTCGGCGCTGACCTGCTCGAAGAAGCTCTTGAACAGCCCCTCGTCCTCCGGCCGCACCGGGCGCACGGTGACCTTCTCGCGCTTCAGGACGAGGTTGCGCTCCCATTCCACCGGATAGGGGCGGATGGCGAAGCGCGGATTGCGGGTGCCGCCGCGCCGCTCCGGGGCCGGGCCGACCAGCACGCGGGCGTCCAGGGCCAGCACGCCGTTGGCATCGGCGAGCAGGGGATTGATGTCGAGCTCGCGCACCTCCGGCAGGTCGGCGGAGAGCTGGGCGAGCTTGACGAGGACGAGGCCGAGCGCCCTCCGGTCCACCGCCGGGACGTCACGATAGGCCGCCAGCCGCCGCGCCACGCGGGTGCGGTCGATGAGTTCGCTGGCGAGCCGGAGGTCGAGGGGAGGCAGGCTCAGCGCCCGGTCGTCGATGACCTCCACGGCAACGCCGCCCCGGCCGAACACCACCACGGGACCGAAGACGGGATCCTCGGCGAGCCCGGCGATGAGCTCGCGGCGCTTGCCCTTGCGCACCATGGGTTGGACCGCGAACCCCATGATCCGCGCATCCGGCCGCTGGCGCCGGGCACGGGTGAGGATGTCGGCGGCGGCGGCGCGCACATCGGCCTCGCTGGTGAGGTCCAGGCGCACCCCGCCGACATCGGATTTGTGGACGATGTCCGGTGAGACCACCTTCAGCGCCACCGCGCCGCCCTCGGCGATGATGGGCCAGGCCGCCGCCGCGGCGGCATCGATGTCGGGGGCGAGCGTCAGCGGCACGCTGTCGATGCGGTAGGCGGCCAGGAGGCTCGCCACGGCATGGGGATCGAGCCAGGTCTCCCCCGCCTCAATGGCGGCCACCACGATGGCGCGGGCGGCCTCCACGTCGGGGGAGAATTCGCGCGGCAGGGAATCCGGCGTGCGCATCAGGTCGTCCTGCGCCTCGCGGTAGCGGACGAGGTGCATGAAGCCTTCCACGGCGTCGGCGTCCGTGGCGAAGCGCGGGATGCCGGCGGCGGCGAGGGCGGCGACGGACCGTATTCCTCGCGGGTGGCCATCAGGCCCGGCATCTCGGTCTCGGCGATCGAAATTTCCTTGCGGCCGTAATCGGCCAGACCGATGTCCT
>NZ_VRVC01000215.1:0-4751 GCF_008040005.1 Methylobacterium sp. WL19 | reverse complement strand
GCGCCGACCCCTGGGCCCCGACGGTAGCCATAGCCCCGGCCGTAACCGCGGCGGTACCCGTATCCACGACGGAAGCCGTGGTGCCGATGCCCGAAGCGCCGGTACTGGACGTAGCTCGTCGGCAGGGCGCCGGCCGAGAGCGCCTCGACCGGCGAGGCGGCGGGACCGGCCGATGCCGGCTGGCCGAGAAGGCACGCGGCGACCGCGGCGGCAAGGGTGAGGGAAAGCTTCATGGCGAGGGTTCCTGAACGTTGGGCGACGCCGGATCGGGCCCAGGGGCCGTGGGCATCGCAGTTCGGTCGGCGGACGGTCCCGGGACACTGTCCGCATCGGACTTGAAGGGAGTGAACACACGTTGCCGCTGCCCGTTCCGGCCGACGAGGCCGGACACGTTGCTTGACCTTCCCACGCTTGGAAGCCCCAACCCGTTGATCGGTTGCCCTGCGCGCATCCAGGGAAGCCTGTGCAGGGCTCCCGCGTTGTTCGACCATACGCCCCCCGAAGCACATGTCCCTCAGGAAGGATTCCTCGATGCTGGACACCACTCGCAGAGCCGTCGTCCATCGCATGGTGATGGAGAAGCACGTCTGTCCCTTTGGGCTGAAGACCAAGGACCTGCTCGAACGCGAGGGCTTCCAGGTCGAGGACCACTGGCTCACGACGCGTGAGGAAACAGACCGCTTCAAGGCCGAGCACGGCGTCAAGACGACGCCGCAGACCTTCATCGGAGGCGAGCGCATCGGTGGCTACGACGAGCTCCGCCGCCACTTCGGCAAGCCCGTCGCCGATCCGGAGGCCACGAGCTACACGCCCGTGATCGCCGTCTTCGCCATGACCGCCCTGATGGCGCTGGCGGCGAGCTTCGCGGCATTCGGCACGCCGCTGACCATGCGGGCCGCCGAATGGTTCATCGCCTTCAGCATGTGCGTGCTCGCCATCCTCAAGCTGCAGGACGTCGAAAGCTTCTCCTCGATGTTCCTCGGCTACGATCTCCTGGCCCGGCGTTGGGTCCGCTACGCCTACGCCTACCCGTTCTGCGAGGCTTTGGCCGGTATCCTGATGATCGCCGGAGCCCTGAACTGGCTCTCGATCCCCGTCGCCCTGTTCATCGGCACGGTCGGTGCCGTCTCGGTGTTCAAGGCGGTCTACGTCGACAAGCGGGAGATCAAGTGCGCTTGCGTCGGCGGATCGGCCAACGTGCCGCTCGGCTTCGTCTCGCTGACCGAAAACCTGATGATGGTCGGCATGGCCCTTTGGATGCTGGTCCGGTCCTGACGGCCCTCGCGGTCAGGGCACGACCTGGAAGGGCTTGCTGTTCAGCTTGATGGCGTCTCCGTTCCGCAGGACGAACACAAGACGGGTACCGCCCAAACGCTCTGGCACCTTCACGTCAGCTTCCAGCGTGCCCTTGTCGGAGGTGCGGCCGGACTGCAGGACCTGGAAGGCCGTGTTGGGTGCGCCAACACCGATCATGAGCGCCTCCGACTTCGGCAGGCCCGTGGCGGACAGGGTTACCGTCGAGCCGGCCGGACCCTGGTCCGGCGTGAGGGTCACGCTCGGCGTGTCCGCTTCGTCGCCAAGGCCAAACCGTTGGCCAAGCCCCTGTAACCGGCTCTTAAGATCGGGGTTCTTGTCGAGCAGGTCCTGTGCCGAGGACCCGACCTGCCCGGCGATGCGGCCGACGGCATCGTTAGCTTCCCGCCCGAAATGATTGAGGCGGTCGCCGAGACGCTGGCCCTGGCCGTTGTCCGACCGCAGGCGCAGGGTGGTGCCGACTTGCAGGTCGCCAGACCCGTCGACGGACGGATTTGCGGCCAGGAGCGCGCTTTCCGATACGTCGCAGCGGTTCGCGATCCGGCTCAGGGTATCCTCGGGCTGGACCTGCGCCGTCCCGTTCGCGCAAGGCGCCTCCTGAGCGAAGCCGGGGTCGCCCGTCAGCACGCCTATTCCGCCGAGGAGGGACAGCACGGCCAGGCGTAGGATCCGACGTTCCACACCCATCTCCCGACTGCCTCCGATGCCTTCCGCAACGTGGCGAACGACGGGCCGTTCCGTCGTCAGGATCCAATGATATGGCCGAGGGGTTTCAAGGGATCGACGCGGTCCGACACGATCTTCATCATCGCCAGCAGCGGAACCGCGAGCAAGGCGCCCGGGATGCCCCAAATCATATGCCAGAAGAAAAGCGAGGCGATGACCAGGACTGGGTTGAGTGTGAAGCGCTTGGCCAGGAGCATCGGCGTGATGACCTCGCCTTCTACGACGTGGATCAGCATGTAAAGACCCGCGGGCAGGAGCGCGAACCATGGCCAGTCCAGGCTGAGCACGCCCACGACGAAGAAGATCACGATGCCGGCCAGGGGTCCGAGGATCGGGATGAAGTTCAGGAGGAACGCCGTCGCTCCCCAGAGCAGCGGCGTGTCCAGGCCGCAGGCCCACATGGCAAGACCCGTCACCACGCCGACGAGGGCGTTCATGATCGTGATGGTGACGAGGTACCCCGTGATGTTGGTCTCGATCTCCTGTGCGATCGCCACCGCCTGACGCTTGTTGGAGAAGGTCGGCAGCACCTCGACGAACCCGCGCAACAGGCGGTCACCCGAGGCGAGAAGGAAGAAGAGCAGGACCATCGTCGTGAAGAAGCGCGACAGGATGGCGGCGGTGCTGCTCATCAGGTTGCCCGCCAGCGTCGAGGCGGGCTTTGCGGTGACGATCTCGCCCGCGCCCTCGTGCCTGTTGGCCGCGGCGATGTTCTCCAGGGCCTGAAGGCCTTGCTGCAGTACGTCCAGGGGACGGCGCAGCGCTTCGACCCTTTCCCTCAAAAGCGGAAGACTCTCGGGCGCGCGCTGGATCCAGCCCGACGCGGGTATGGAAGCCGTGAAGCCGACTCCGGCGATGGCCCCGAACACCACCAGAATGAGAAGTGCCGCGGCGAGCGCCTTCGGCAATCGAAGCTGCTTGTGCAGCACCCGCATGGCCGGCGCGAGCAGGAGTTTCAGGACGAGTGCGAGGACGATGGGCAAGATGAGTTCCTGGCCGACGTAGAGGGTGTAGACCACCGCAAGGAGGCTCAGCACCAGGATCCCGGCGGAGCGAACGCCCCGCGGGACGGCTTCCCCCTTGGCGACGGCGTCACGCGCCTCACGCTCCCGGCGCTCCTCCGTCCCACCATCGGCAGGCGACGGCTGGACCGCACCTTGTTCCCGCGTGATCGCCACACCCTCCTCCTGCATTCCTCGTTCGACGACAACGGAGGGCAGGACTGGATGATCCGAACCCGGGCGGAGCCCATGTGCAGCCATGGTCGCGACGGGCGCCGCCCGTCGCCAACTCGATGGAAGCGGTCCCTACCGTCTCCGTACCGATGGCACGGACCGCCCTTCCGTGGTTCGGCCTCAAGCGAGGTCGAGAAGACCCGGGATCAACCCTGCTGGCCTTCTAAGGAGACGAGGTCCGGCCCAGGGCGCGATGCCGCTCCTGAAAGCTTGCCGAGCGCCGCTCGGTCGAAGCTCGGACCGTGCTCCGGGGCCGCCTCGGCGGTAGCGTTCATCGCCGGCGTCGCGCCCGTGACCGCCCAATTTCGCGGTTCGGATACGTCGCCCGCCTTGTGAGCCGCGACGGCTAGCATGGAGGCGCAGATGACGGTGGCGGTCAGGAGCGTGGTCAGGAACCTCATTCCCGACAACGAACGGCCAAGCTCCCCCGTTCCGCGTGATCCTAGTACACGCCCTCGTCCGGGATGTTCAGCGTCAGGCCGCAGGCCTTGCAGTGGACCGCGTCCGGCTCGTGCCGCTGCAGCCCGCAGGTCGGGCAGGGGAAGCGAACCTTATTTGGGCGGAACAGCACTTGGGCAAGACGCAGGAACAGCGTCACCCCGCAGATCATCACCACCACCGAGATCAGGCGCCCGCCCGTCCCGTGGAGCGTCACGTCGCCGTAGCCCGTGGTCGTCAGCGAGGTGACCGTGAAGTAGAGCGCGTCGACGTAGTTGCCGATGGCCGGGTTCCGCCCGTGCTGCGTCGCGTAGACGATGCCCGTCATCACGAAGACGAACACCGCGAGGTTCACCGCCGCGACGACGACCTCCTCGTTGCGCCGGAAGAACGAGAAATCTGAGCGCAGGCGTTCGAGCACCTGGTAGGTGCGCAGGAAGCGCAGCGTCCGGAAGATGCGCAGGAAACCCGCCCCTCGCCGACGATGGGCGCCAGGAACGAGGCGATGGCCGCGACGTCGGCCCAGGTCGTCGGGCGCAGGAACTCGCGGGCCGGCCTTGGGCAGATCGCGAGCCGCGACAGGAAGTCGGCGGTCACCGCGATCCCGATCAGGACGTCGACACCCTCAACGAGCGGCTCGCGCGGCATGAACGAGGACACGACGATGAACATCAAGGTCGCGAGATCGAAGGCGAGCAGGCCATAGCGAAAACGGTACGCCCGGTCGTCGTCGCCCTCGTAGAGTTCCCTCAGCGTGCCTGTCAGTCGAGCCATGGTCCGGTGCGTTACCCCCCGTTCCCAGACGTTCCGCGTGAGCGAACGTTCCGATCATCCAGGCCGGCGATCCGGGGCCTCCCCACCTTCCTCAAGCCGGTCCAGCCTCTCGCGCAACCGTCCCGTCTCCGCCTCCGCCACGTCGAGCCGTGCCAGGGCCTCGTCCAGGATCTCGTCCGACGCCCGCATCCGCGCGGCAAGCGCCTCGCGCTCCCCCACCAAAAGCTCCGCCGCCTCCGCCTGCGCCGCCGCCCAGAGCCCGCC
>NZ_VRVC01000214.1:0-4836 GCF_008040005.1 Methylobacterium sp. WL19 | reverse complement strand
CTCCCCTATGGCGGCCCAGTGACGCCCCTGGCCGAGAGCCCTCCCCTGAACGCGGACCGGTCCGAGACGCAGCAGGCCAGCGACAATTCGGGTCCGGCGGCGGTCTCCGTGGTGGATCTCAACACCGCCTCGGTGGCGGAACTCAACGGCCTCAAGGGTGGCGGCATGATCGGCCGCGCCATCGCCCAGCGCCGGCCCTATGCCTCGGTGGATCAGCTGCTCTCGAAACGCGTCCTCAGCCGGTCGACCTATGAGCGGATCAAGAACCAGGTGACCGTGCGTTGAGCGATGGAGGCCGGCTTCGTGCTGGCATCGGACGCCGCCGCTTCGTAAGATCGGCGAGAGGGTCGTGGGCGCCAGCCCTGCGATCGACCGAACAGACAACGAGGCGTCGGGGCCGGATGGGTGAGATGCGTGCCACCACGGCTCGGCGAGGAACGGCCCGGTTCACCGGCATCGCGCGGACCGTTTTCACAAAGCCCGCTCCGCCAGCCACGGGACAAAGCCGCATCCCACGCGCCCGATGCACCGGAAACGCTTGAAAGGACCCGATATGTTGACACAGCCCAGCAACATCACCCTGCGCGACGATCTCGGGGTGACGGAGACCTCCGAGACCGACAACGTGGTACGGTGGGACGGCGAACGGCTCTATGTGGAGCACGACATCTATCACAACGGCCAGCTCGTCCATAAAAAGTACCGCAAGAACGTCACCGAACCCGTGGCGAAGGCACTCCAGGCGCTGATCAATCGCGCCAAGCAATAGCGTGGCGGCGTCCGTCAGGCCCCACTGCCACAGGAGACCGACGCGCCACAGGCGGGATCGGCCCTGCCGGGTCCGGTAGGAGGGCCGCCGAACCAGTCGACGATGTCGGCCGCCGGGGCGCATCGCATCCCGCAACCGGCCAGGCGCGAGGTGTGACTAGCAGCAGGCCGCGAGCCTCGCCTCAGTAGCGGGCCGTCACGCTGGCGAGGACGGTGAGCGGTGCGCCGGGGAGATTGTTGAACTGATTGAAGGGCTGCTCGATGTAGCGGCGATCCGTGAGGTTGCGGCCGTTCACGGCGAAACGCCATATCGGGTCGATCTCGTAGAACAATGTCGCGTCGAGGCGCGCATAGGCACCGACCTTGTAGCTGTTGGCGATGTCGCCGAAGCGCTCGCCCACATAGGTGACGCCGCCGCCGAAGCCCCAGCCCCGCATCGGGCCGCTCTGGAACTGGTAGGTGGACCACAGGCTGGTGCTGAAGGTCGGGGCAGCCGGGAGCCGGTTGCCGATGGCGATCGTCGTATCCTGCGTTACCCGCGCATCGAGGTAGCCGATACCGCCGATGATCCTCCATCCGGGCAGGATCTCACCCGCAATGTCGGCCTCGACGCCCTGCGAACGCTGCTCGCCGGTGATGATGGAGAAGCGGCTGTCGGAGGGGTCGGTCGCGGCCACGTTCGCCCGAACGATCCGGAAGGCGGCGGCGCTCAGGGTGAGGCGATCGGGGATCAGGTCGATGCGCGTGCCGATCTCGACCTGCTCGCCGGTCTCCGGCGCCGGCGTCAGGCCACTGATCACATTGGCGGTCTGGGGCGTGAAGGAGGTCGTGTAGCTTCCGTAGACGGTGAGCGGCTCGATCGGCCGCCAGACCAGGCCGACGCGCGGCGAGGTTCCGGTGACGTCCCGCGTGGGTGGGACGGTGTTGTTGGTGAGGGTGCGCTGGAAATAGAACTGGTTGGCCGTATCCACGCGGACGCCGAGGACGAGTTGCAGCCCCTGGGCCAGCTCGATCTGGTCCTGCATGTAGGTGCCGACCATGAACAGCTTCTGCCGCAGGTCGCTCTGCAGGGCGAGCGTTCCGATCTGCGGTATCGATCCCCGGATCGGATTGAGGAAGGAGACCGGGCTGGCCGTGCCCTGCTGCGCATAGGGATGCCGGTACCCATCGACGATTTCGACGCCCAACAGGGCCGTGTGGCGGAAGCCGAACAGATCGAAGCGGGCGACGGCTTCCGTCTGGCTGTCGATCGAGTTGTAGATGGACTCGATCTCGGACAGACGCCGCGTCAGCGACGCCCCGTTCGCGCTCACCCCGGTGGCGCGGGTGGCGAACACGTCGAACTGGCCCCATTGACCGTTGATCACCTGCCGCAGGGTCAGGCTTTCGTTGACGTCATGCTCGGCCCGCAGGGTGATGGAGTTCGACTCGCCGTAATACCGGGACCAGGACTCGCCATAGTAACGGCGGATGTTGTCCAGGGGCACCCGACCCTGGAAAGCCGTGAGACCTTCGTCATACTGGCTGTGCTGGCGCGAGAACTCGGCATTCAGGGAGATCCGCGTCGAAGCATCGGGCGTCCACAACAAGGACGGCGCGAAGAAATGGCGCGAATTGGAAGGGCCGCCGAAATCCCGGAAGGTGGGGTCGTCCTGCGTGGCGAAGCTGAAGCGGGCGGCGAGCCCTTCCGTCCCCGGGACCGCTCCCGTCACCGAGCCCTGAAGCCGCCGGAAGGCGTAAGACCCGCCCTGCAGGGTGAGGTCCGCGGAAGGCGTGAGCAGGGGCTGGCGCGTGACGATGTTGATCAGGCCACCGGGATCGCCCCTGCCATAGAGGACGGAGGTGGGGCCCTTGAGCACTTCCACGCGCTCGACATTGGCGAGGTCGCGCTGTGTCGGCTGGAAGGTGTTGGCCGGGTTCAGCAGCACGCCGTCGATCGCGTAGGTCTGCGTGTTAAAGCCACGCAGCACATAGGTGTCGGACCGGCCCTGGATGGTGCCGGCGGGCTGGACATTGCTCACATTGGTGAGCGCATCGGTCAGGCGGACGTCCTGCTGATCGACGAGCACGTCACGGGGAACCACCTGGACCGATTGCGGAGAGTCGCGCAGGGCCGTGTCCGTCCGGGTCGAGGTCGCGGAACGGCTCGCCCGGTAGCCGGTGACGGGGCCGTTCGCCCGTTCGCCGCTGCCGATCACCGACAGCTCCGACAGGACCACCGCACTCTCGGCCGGAAGCGTCTGGGCCATCGCGCCGGAGAACGGCCCGACACCGACCGCCAGAATGGCGGCTATATTCAGGACGACGAGCGGACGCAGCATTGTGCTGCGATATAACTCAACTGCTAGTTTGCTCATTGTGTCGTCGTCTCAAGTCTCGGTACGTCATTGCCGGCATCGAGAGCTGTTGAAGGACAACTCACTCCGCAACAAGCACGCTTCACGCGACACGGGCGGGCGCAACTCGGTTCATACAGCCCTGTTGCAATTCGATGACGCTCTAGAAAAGCTCTAAACTATTTCTGATCAAGACATAAAAGAGACGAACCATAGTAGAATAGCTCGTTTATTGCCGAACACTATCACCCAGCGGGACGATCCTGGGGTGACGGAGACCTCCGGGACCGACAATGTGGTGCGGTGGGACGATGAGCGGCTCCATGTGGAGCACGACATCTATCACGACGGCCAACTCGTCCCCGAGAAGGCCCGCGGGAACGTCGCCGAGACCGAGGCGAAAGCGCTCCGCGAGCGGATCAATCGCGCCAAGCCATGGCGAACACGAACCGCGGCTCCTCGGTCACCGGCCCGGCGGACAGGCGCATGCATGCGCCGGGATCGGGGCCGCTCCGAGCGAGGATTTGGTAAGCCCGATTCCGGGCATCCCTGGACGCGTGCTCAATTCTCCACGATGGTGCGACCGCTCGCGCTCAGGTCGTCCGCGATGCTCCGTAGGGTGTCCGTCGACGCTGCCTACGGTGACGGAGGTTCCCGGCGATGGTCCTGTCTCGATGTGTCGCCGTCTTCGCGGCCTTGTTCGCCGCTCTGCTGATATCCGTTCCGGCGACCGCGCAGCAGGCCGAGAAGCGCATCGCCCTCGTGGTCGGAAACGGCGCCTATGAGGGGGCGCCCATCGCCACCGCCGCCAACGATGCCGGCCTCATCGCGCAGACGCTGCAGGCGGCGGGCTTCGACGTGGTGGGGGCGCGCGACCTCGACGAGGATGCCCTGCGCAAGGCCTTGCGCGACTTCCTCGACAAGGCAGCGGCCTCGGGGCCGGACACGGTGGCCTTCGTCTATCTCGCCGGATACGGGCTGCAACTCGAGGGCGAGACCTTCTTCGCCCCGGCGGATGCCCGCATCGCCACCGCCGTCGATGTTCCCGTCTCGGCCCTGCGCGTGTCGGACTACATCAAGCGCCTCTCCACCGTCCCCTTGAAGGCCCGGTTCGTGGTGCTCGACGCGGCCCGCGCCAACCCGTTCGTGAAGACGGGCGACCCGCTCGCCGGCGGTCTCGCCCTGGTGGAGGCCGAACCCGGCAGCCTCATCGCCTACAACGCGGCGCCCGGCACCGTGGCGCCGCCCGAGACGGGGGCGTATGGCGCCTATGCGCAGGCCCTGGTGGAGATGATCCGCGAGGGCGGTCTCCAGCCGGCGGCGTTGTTCGACCGGGTGCGCCTGCGGGTGAGCGAGACCACCGGGGGCGCGGCCATGCCCTGGGACGATTCCAAGATCGAGGTGCCGTTCGTGTTCTTCGAGCGCAACGCCGACGCGCCCGCCCCGGCGCAGGCCGAGCAGATCGCGACTTTGCGCGACCGCCCCTTGCGCGAGATCGGTGCGCGGGACGCCTATTCGGTGGCGGTCGAGCGCGACACGTTGCAGGGGTACCAGGATTTCCTCGGGGCCTATCCCGATGACCCGATGGCCAAGCGCGTGCGCGCCATCGTGGCCGCCCGGCGCGAGGCGACGACCTGGCGCCGCGCCCTGTCGTCCGGCACGCAGGACGCCTACTGGTCCTACCTTTCGCGCTACCCGCGCGGACCGCACGCGGCGGATGCGCGCCGTCGCC
>NZ_VRVC01000213.1:0-4947 GCF_008040005.1 Methylobacterium sp. WL19 | reverse complement strand
GGCGGTCGCCCGCGGTGACGCCGGGGGCGGCCTCGTCGGTCTCCTCGCGCAGCCGGCTCGCGCCGAGCGAGAGCACCAGGACGATCGGGCCTAGCATCAGCACCCGGACGAGCTTCACCAGGGTTCCGACCTGGACGCTGAGCGCCGCGACCGGCGCGGTGGCGGCGAGCACCTGCGGCACGGCGTAGACGGTAAGGCCGGCGAGCACGCCGTACTGCATCGGCGACAGGCCGAGCAGCGGCACCAGCAGCGGCAGGCCGAGCACCACCAGCACGCCTAGCACCGCAGTGAAGGCAATGGAGGCGGCGACGTCCTCGCCGTCTGCGCCGATCACCGGTGCCGTGGCGGCGATCGCCGAGTTGCCGCAGATCGAGTTCCCGCAGGCCACGAGGATCGCCATGCGCGGATGCAGCCCGAGCGCTCGGCCGATGCCGTAACTCGACAGGATCGCGACCACGACGACGCCCGCGATGCCGAAAAGCAGACCCGGACCGGCGGCGAGGATCGTCGTGAGGCTGAGCGAGGCCCCGAGTAGAACGACCGCGATCTCCAGTACGGTCTTGGCCCCGAAGGCGATGCCGGGAAAGAAACGTTGCGACGGGGTCCAGGCGGTGCGGATCGCGCTCCCGAGCAGGATCGCCAGCACCAGGGCTTCGAGCCAGGCGCGACCGAACAGATGCGCCTCGACGGCCTCGAAGCCGACCGCTGCGGCGGTGACCGCCATACAGAGACCCAGTCCCGGAAGGATGGCTCTCGTGCCGGCCAAGGCACGCATTGACCGAGCGTGGGAGAAAAGTCTGGGCGCGGACATGGGTGGCTCCGATGTGATGCCGGAGAATCCCATGTTCTTTTCATTCACTCCAACGGAATGATTAGATGCTTCCCATCACTGAAATAGATGAAATAAGTGCCCCTTCGCAGATCACGGAGACCCATTGTGAGAGGCCGACAGGCGGATTCACCCGTCGATCCAGTGGGCCTTGATCGTCGTGTCCGCGGCAAGCTCATAGATCCTGACGGAGCCCGTCGCGAGTTCGAGGTGCTCGACCTCCGCCGGGCTGAGGTCTTCGAGCGCCATCACAAGCGCCCGCAGGCAATTGCCGTAGGCGACGACGAGCACGTCTCCGCCCATGACCGCCGGCTGGATGGTTCGGAGGTAGCATGGCACGATACGGGAGACGGTATCGCGCAGGCTCTCACCGTTCGGCGGCGCCTCTGCGTAGGAGCGGCGCCAGGTCTCGATCCGCTCCGCCCCCCAGCGCGCATCGGCGGCGATCTTGTCGAGCCCGCTGAGGTCCCCGTAGTCTCGCTCGTCGAGCGCGGCGAAGCTTTGGGGGACCAATCCGGGTTGCCCGAGCGCATCGAGGATAAGCCGGCCGCTCACGACGGCCCGCGTTAGCGTCGAGGTGAAGGCAGCGGAAAAGCGCCAGTTGCACTCTGCCAAACGCCGGCCGGCTGCCTCGGCTTCCCTCCGGCCCTGCTCGGTCAAGGGCGAGTCCAGCAATCCCGTGAACAGGCCGGATCGGTTGGCTACGCTCTGGCCATGCCGGACCAGCACGAGATGTCGCGTGACCGGGGCTTTGCAATCGTGAATCACCCTGTCTCCCGAGGCAGAGCACTTTCGTGCTGGTCGCATCGCCTCTGATGATGTCGGCATCCGACTTTAACGAACTTCGACCCTGCGATGGGTTGGACCGTCCATCCGGAGACGGCGGGTCATCCTAGGTCCGCTTATGAACGTCTTGCGACTGAAAGCAGCCAAGCTGCTTCCCACCCAACCCGGTCGTTGACCTCTGCCTCAACAGGCCGGGAGCGGACCTTCCGAGGGTCGGCAAGGGGCCGGGCGTGGGCCCAGGGAACGGGCTCCATCCGTCAGATTTCATCCACTAGAGATACCTGAGCCAGGCGATCTCGCGTCGGGATGCCTTGAAGCGCGAGAACCAAGCCGTCGGCCAGTAGAGGGGCACGACCAGGCCGACGTACCAGGCCAGCACCCAGCCATAGCTCGCAACGCCGAACACCGTGCCCTGCGTCGGGCCCCAGATGGCGACGGCGCCGTGATACATGAGCCGCAGAATCGTGAGGTGGAGCAGGTAGAAGAACAACGGCGCTCCGCCGAACACCGCCAGGGCCGAGACGACCGGGGCGTCGCGCATCCGTTCAAGGGCAACCAGGAGCAGCGCCCCGATCCCGAGCGTCAGCAGCAGGAACAACAACGAGGGGGGATACTTCGTCAGCGAGACGAAGCTCAACGTGGTTCGAAGCGCGTCGCCCTCGACGACGAACCAGGGCTTGTCGCCGTAGCCGTTCGCCAGACGCAGGACCATGAAAGCGACGAGCATCCCGCAGCTAAGGGCCAGAAACCGGCGCTCGCGGGTTTGCGCCACTACGGTGGGCAGGAACCACGGGCCGATTGCGTAGCCGAGCACGATCACGCCGATCCACGGGAGCACCGGATAGGTCGTCTTGGCGACCAGCCCGAACGGCAACGCGATGACGTCGCGCTGGTGCAGCATCGCCCAGACCGCGAAGAACGGTTGGTCAGGCTGGAGGTGGATCGGGTCGAGGAGGTTGTGGCCGCAGACGACCAGCAGCCCCACCGTGAACAGGATCGGACGTGGCAAGCCGACCAGCACCGCGAGGACGATCATGCAGACGCCGATGCACCAGATGACCTGCAGCCAGAGCGTCGGGCTGGCCACGCCCCAGTACAGTTCCGACAGGTAGAGGACCTCAAGCGCCATCAGCACGAGCCCACGCTTCAGCAGGTAGGCCCGCGTCTCCGCCAGCGTGTGCCGGGTGCCGAACAGGTACGCAGCCACGCCGGTCAACGCGATGAAGATGGGTGCGCACAGGCTGACGAGGAGGCGGGCCAGGGCCACGGCCGGCAGGGCGGTTCGGGCGTCGACCGGGTCGGCCACGGGTACGTGCAGGAACCAGGTCTCGCGCAGGTGATCGAGAAGCATCAGCACCATCACCAGCCCGCGTAGGGCATCGATGGAGGCGATGCGGCCGGACAGGAGCGATAGACTGGTCGATGCCTCCGGCGGCTCCGGACGCTCGCCCATCAGAACCGTGCCGTCATGCTGACGGTGACCCGCCGCGGCTCACCGACGCCGACCCAGAAGGTGTTGTAGGAGCGCTCGTAGTAGGTCTCGTCGAAAATGTTGTCGACGTTGAGCCCGAAGCGCAGGTTCTCGTAGCGGTAGTAGGCCAGCGCGTCCGTCAGGACGTACCCCGGCAAGCGGAAGCTCTCGACGCCGCTGTCGCCGAGCCGGGAGCCGACCGCTCGGAACCCACCGCCGATCCCAAAACCCTTCCAGTCGCCGGCCTGAACCTCGTAGATCCCGAGCAGCGAGCCGCTATGACGTGGAATGTTGAGGAGCGGTGATCCGACCCTCAGCACCTCGTCGCGGGTGACCGCCGCGTCGATGAAGGCGTATCCGCCAATCACCCGGAACTCGGGCGTGACCTGCCCAACCAGGCTGACGTCGAAGCCCTGGCTGCGCACCGCCCCGGCGGCGATCTGGAAGAAGAAGTCTGCCGGGTCGGTGGTGAGTACGTTCTCCTTCTCGATGTGGAAGGCGGCGGCCGTCACGCTGAGGCCGTCGAACAGGTCGAGCTTGGCTCCGACCTCGTAGGCGAAGCCCGTCTCCGGAGCGAAGGGCCGGGAGGCGCTGTCGAAGCCGGTGTTGGGGCGGAACGAGGCGGCGACGTTGCCGTAGAGCGCCAGGAACGACAGCGGCTGGTAGACGAGCCCGGCACGCGGCGAGAACCCGGTGCGGTCCTGCTCGGTCCGCTCGTTCGCGACCTTGTCGCGGAAGGTCTGGTTGTAGAAGTCGGTGCGGTTGCCCAGCAGCAGCTTCCATTCCGGGCTGAGGGCGATCTGGTCCTGAAGGTAGACCGCTGTGTTGCCGACGTTCTCGCTGGCGCTGTAGCGGCGCGTGAACGGAGGCTTGGCCTGCCCGTAGACGGGGTTGAACAGGTCGATGGCGAAGGGGTCGAGGCGCGGGGTCGAGCGCAGGAGGTTCTCGGTGCTGTTGTAGCGCTCGTGCTCCAGGCCGAGCAGCAAGGTGTGGGCGATGGGCCCGGTCTCGAAGCGCCCGACGAGTTCGGCCTGGCCGATGGCAACGCCCCAAGTGAAGTCGTGCCGGCGGAACTCGCGCAGGAGCGTGCGCCCGTCGTCGAGGATCCCGGTCGCGCCGGTCTGCAGGCCGGTGAGGCTACCGGTGTTGAGGTGCGTGGCGACCCGCAAATGCCAGTCGGTGTTGAAGGCGTGCTCCAACCGCACCTGCAGCAGCGCGCTCTCAGACACGGAATCGTCGCCCGGCTCGCCGAAGAAGCGCGAGCGCGGGACGAGACCGAGGCGATTGTTCACCGCGACGGTGCCTCGGTCGAAGGTCTGGCGGTTGCGCAGGTACTGCACCTCGAAGGTGATCTTGGTGTCGGGCGTGACCTGCCAGCTCACCACGGGCGCCAAGAGCACCCGGTCGCCGTCGACGAAATCGCGAAAGCTGTCCTGGCGGGCGACCGCGCCGTTGAAGCGATAGAGCACGCTGCCGTCCTCGCTCAGCGCACCGCCCGCATCGACCGTGGTGCGGGCGGTGCCGAAGCTGCCGAACAGCGTGCCCATCTCGACGAAGGGTCGCGCTACGGGCTGCTTGGTCAGGATGTTGACCGTGCCCCCCGGATCGCTGCGGCCGTAGAGGGCTCCGGCCGGGCCCTTCAGGACCTCAATAGACTGGACGTTCTGGGTGTCGGGGGCGCCGTTGTAGCCGCGGGCGATGTTGAAGCCATTGAAGAAGATGTCCTGGGTCGCAAATCCCCGAACGGAGTAGAGGGCGAGGTTCTGAGCGCCAAAATCGTTCTGCTTTCCGACCCCGGGCACGTAGTCGAGCGCGCGCTCGACGCGGGTCGCGGCTGTGTCAATCAGGACTTCCCGGGGGA
>NZ_VRVC01000212.1:0-4974 GCF_008040005.1 Methylobacterium sp. WL19 | reverse complement strand
GCCCCTCACCCGCCCGTGAGCCTGTCAGCCGCCGGTGAGGCTTTCGGCGAAATCGTCGGGCACCTCGCCGAACTGGCCGAGGATCGTCGCGCTTTCGAGTTCGCCGGTCTCGTCGTCGGCCACCACCTTCAGGGCGGCGGTGCCGGGCATGCGGCCGGACATGGCCTCCGCCTTCTTCAGCGCACCGCTCTCCGTTGGCGCCACTTCGCGGTCACCGGGCACGAGGCGCTTGCGCTTGATCACGAAGGTCTGGACCACGAACGTCGTCTTCAGGGCCATTGCCGTCTCCGTGGGCCGCACCGCCCTCCCTGCCTCATAGGCCGGGCGCGGACGCCTTACCAGAGACGGATCAGGCCGTAGCCGACGCGCGCATCCACGATCTCGATGCCGAGAAGGCCAATGAGGAGGAGGCTCACCCGGAACACAGCCGGGCCGAAAGCGCTGGAGAACAGGAAGAGCCCCGCCAGGATCAGGTTGACGTGCAGGGCCGCCTGGTCGGCGACGCGGCGCACGGGCTCGGGGAGCCAGGGCTGAAGGATGCCGTAACCGTCGAGGCCCGGAAGCGGCATCAGGTTGAGGATGATGGCGGTGCCCTGGAACAGGGCGGAGACGGCCAGCACCGCCCGCAGCGTGTCGGACTCCTCGCCCGTGAGGGAATAGAGCAGGGCCAGCGCGAGGAGGACGAGGCCGTTCATCGCCGGGCCGGCCGCCGACACGGCGGAGATCCAGACCTTGCTGCGAAGGAGATGGGTGTTCACGAACACGCGTCCGCCGGGAAACCCGATCCCGCCGAGGATCGTGAACAGCAGCGGCAGGACGATGGAGGAGAGCGCGTCGGCGTAGAGCCGCGGGTCCAGGGTGAGGTAGCCGCTGCGCGGGATGTCCGCATCGCCCCCTTTCCAGGCGACGAAGGCATGGCCGAATTCGTGCAGGCACAGGCTGAGCAGCCAGCCCGCCATCACGAAGACGAAGGCCGCGCCGGACCCCTCCACGACGCCGGTGCCGATGGCGAGGCCGGTCCCGAGGAAGATCAGGGCGATCAGCAGGAAGTTCGCGCTCGGGCCGACCGGAAGGGTCGCGGCGCGAACCTGGCTTGGCGGAAGCTCTGACGACATCTCACCCCCGATGGAGCCTCGGACCGACGGACGGGCGGCGGCGGGTGACGATCCCGGCCTTCCCTCCGTGCGCACCCCCGCGCGGCACTGTCGCAACGCGGGATGCTTCGTGCGCATGACACGATAAAGTGGTGGTCTCAACAGCGCACCGTCCCCGACGGCGCTTCTCGTCCACTCTTCCGTGAGCCAAGCCCGCCCCGCATGACCCTGCTCCGCGTCCTCCTGTTCCTCGCCCTCGGGCTTACCGCCTCGGCCCTCGGCGCCCTGTTCCTGTTCCAGCGTCATCTCATCTATCCCGGCGCTTTCGGGGCCGGTTTCGGCGAGGGCGAGCGCGGGGTGCCGGCCGGGACGGAGGCGGTCACGCTGACCACGTCCGACGGCCACCGCCTCTACGGCCTGTGGCGGGCGCCGGAACCCGGACGCGGCGTGGTGCTGACCTTCCACGGCAACGGCTCGCTGCCCGAACCGCATGCCGCGCGGTTCTCGAACGGGGTCTGGCGCGCCGCCGGCTGGGGCACCCTCGCCATCGCCTATCGCGGCTATCCGGGCTCCACCGGATCACCGAGCGAGGCGGGCCTCATCGAGGACGGGCTGGCCGCTTACCGCTTCGTGCGCGACCGCGCCCCGGACGCGCCGATCCTGCTCCACGGCCATTCCATGGGGGCGGCGGTGGCCGTGGCCGTGGCCGCACGCGAGCCGCATCTCGGCCTCTATCTCGAAGCCCCGTTCGTCTCCCTCATCCGCCTCGTCGGCGAACACTTCCCTCTGCTGCCCCGGCTGCTCCTGCGCGATACCTGGCGCTCGGATCGCCGCATCGGTGCGGCGGCGGGGCGCATCCTCATCGTCCACGGCACCGACGATCCCGTCATTCCGGCGGCCCATGGGCGCGACCTCGCGGCCCTCGCCGGCACCAGGGCGCGGTTCGTCGCGGTACCGGGCGATCACGTCTCGCTCCTCGGCCAACGCGACGCGGAGGCGGAAGCGACGTTCCGTCCCGTCCTGAGTGCCGAGCCCGTTCCGACAATGCCGCGTTGATACCGGCAGGATGGGAGACGGGAATTTGGGACGACGCGCACGGCAATGGCGGGAGGACGAGGAGACCGGCAACCGCTCGTCCGGCCCCGCGATCTGCCCGCTCTGCGAACGGCCGATCCCGCCGCGCGCCAAATCGAGCCTGCACCACCTCACGCCCAAGCTGAAGGGCGGCGCCAAGGCCGGCACCGTCCGCCTGCATCAGATCTGCCATTCGGCGATCCACGCCCGCTACAGCGAGGCCGAGATCGCCCGGCGTCTGGCCGATATCGAGGTTCTGCGGGCCGACCCCGAAATCAGCGGCTTCCTCGCCTGGGTGCGCACCAAGCCGGACGATTTCCACGCCGCGACGCGGATGACGCGGGCTCGCAAGCTCTCGCGCCGCAAGGTCTCCTGACGCCCCGCCCCCCCCGGCGCCTCGCCCGCTTCGAGGGTCCGCCGCGGACTGCCCGGCATCCGAATCGTCGCGTTGACCGTTCATCCGGCATCGATCAAGGAAAGCTGCATCACAGGCAGCCGGCCTTGACCCCGGATCGGCCATGCTCGTCCCCGGATTGCGACGGAGTGCAGCTTTGGCCCCAGCGACCCAGATCCCAGGCCCCGGCGCCGAGGAGGCCCTGAGACTCGCCTGGGTCGATGTCGCCAAGGGCCTGTGCATCGTCCTCGTGGTGATGATGCACTCGACCCTCGGCACCGGCAACGAGATGGGTGGCGAGGGCTTCCTCCACAATGTGGTCGCCTTCGCCAAGCCGTTCCGCATCCCCGATTTCTTCCTCCTGTCGGGTCTGTTCGTCGGCCGCGTGATCGACCGGGACTGGCGTCTCTTCGCCGACCGGCGGGTGGTGCATTTCGCCTATTTCTATCTGCTCTGGGTCCTCATCCAATCGGCGGTGAAATACGGCCAGATCGTCGATGGCGCCGGGCCGGGGGCTTTTCTCGCCCATCTCGCCCACGCTCTGGTGGAGCCCTATTCCACCCTCTGGTTCATCTACCTGCTCGCCGTGTTCTCGGTGCTGACGAAGCTGCTGCGGGGCCTGCATCCGGCGCTGCTCCTCGGCGGGGCCGCCCTGCTCCAGAGCCTTCCCCTCGACGGATATTCGGATCTCGTCACCGAATTCTGCGGCCGCTACGTCTGGTTCGTCGCCGGCTACCTGTTCGCGGCCCGGATCTTCCGGTTCGCCGACCTCGTCCGTCGCCACCCCCGCGCCGCCCTCGTCGGCCTTGCGGCCTGGGCCGTGGTGAACGGCCTCTTCGCCTTCACCGCCACCGGCCACGCGACCTTTCCGACCCTGGCGAGCCTGCCCCTCGTCAGCCTCGCCCTCGGCGGGGCCGGGGCACTCGCCATCGTGGCCGTCGGCGCATTGCTCACCCTCGCCGGGGGGCCTTTGACGGCGGCGCTCAGAGCCTGCGGCGAGCGCTCGATCGTCATCTACCTCGCCTTCTTCCTGCCCATGGCGGCGACCCGGATGCTGATCGTGAAGACCGGCGCCGTCACCGATATCGGGCTGGCCAGCCTCGTCGTGACCCTCGTCGCCGTGCTCGTCCCCCTCGCCATCGAACGGGTGGTGCGCCACACGCCCTTCGTCTTCCTGTTCCGCCGCCCGGCGGCATTCCACATCGTCGCCGAGACGCCGCCACGATCCGCGACGACGGCGGCGGCGCGCTGAGACGGCGAAGTATTCAGAGATAGCGTTTCCGGGCGATTCGCGATGGAAGGCGGGTCCGAAGCCCGGCCCTCACACCGCGAAAAAATCCACATCGCCCCGGAACCGCACGCCGACCTCTGCGTTTCACGCGTGCGAGGCCATGAACGGCTCGCACCTTGGCGCCGGACACGGTGTCCGGCGGCCTTTGTCATCACGTTGCTCTTCAGGAGGATGTGGTCATGAGGACCTTGGATTTCGCACCGCTCTATCGCTCGACCGTCGGTTTCGACCGCATGATCTCGCTGCTCGACCAGGCAGCCCGCGTCGAGCCGTCGACGACCTGGCCGCCCTACGACATCGAGAAGGTGGCCGACGACGCCTATCGCATCACCATGGCGGTCGCCGGCTTCACGCCGGATGAGATCGACCTGACGCAGCACGACACCGTCCTCCAGGTCACGGGCCAGAGGACCGGCCGGAGAGGCGACCGGACCACCGACCAGGACGGGGAGCGCGCCTATCTGCATCGCGGAATCGCGACGCGGCCCTTCCGGCAGACCTTCAACCTGGCCGACCACGTGAGGGTCACGGGCGCCAGCCTCGACAACGGACTGCTGACCGTGGACCTCAAGCGCGAGGTGCCGGAGGCCCTCAAGCCCCGCCGCATCGCCATCGCCGGCGCGACGAGCCCCATCGGCCAGGACAACGCGCAGGTTCAGGACAACGCGCACGCGCAGGTCGAGGACCACGCCGAGGCGGCCTGAACCCGCCTTGAGCCATGACAGTCGAACCTCGGGGGCCTTCGGGTCCGCGAGGGCCGCATCGTTTTAGTCCTGCCTCACAGCCATCAGGGAGGATCGATCATGTCGATGAGGGAGACGCACTTGTCCCGTTCCGGCCTCGGAACGTCCGGCCTCATGAACGGCCCCATGAACCCAGCCGCGACCCAGTCCGCCTCGTTCGAGGCGTGGCAGGCCGTGGTCGCCCCCGGGGACGTGTTCCGTCATCCGCGCGAGGTGCTGGCGCACCCGCTCCTGAACCGCGAGGAGAAGCGGACGATCCTGGCCTCCTGGGTCTCGGACGCCTGCGCCCTCGAGAACGCACCGGGCCTGCGCTGCCTCACCGGGGCCAGGGCCGAGCCGGTCACCGTCGAGGCCCTGCTCGCGGCGCTCGCCGAACTC
>NZ_VRVC01000211.1:0-5050 GCF_008040005.1 Methylobacterium sp. WL19 | reverse complement strand
GTGCCGGGCGCCCGCCCTGGGGCGGGGATGCGTCCGCCGTGGCCGCGCAGGCCAGGGGCGGTCCGGCCGGTCCCTCGCGGAACAGGAGGTCCACCACCTTGGGGAACAGGCCGTCATAGCGGTTGACGATCGTGAGGTAGTCCTGCTTGCGCTTGAGGCGCTGCAGCGACAGGGCATAGCCGGTCACGGCGGATTCGCTCGGAAGCCAGGCCACCGCGTGCTGGAACCACTCGAGCGCAGCCTCGAACTGGCAGGAATTGTAGGCGTACCAGCCCAGCGCCTCGGCCCCCTCCCCCGACGCCGTGGCCAGGGTCACCTTGGCGTAGCGGTTGATCCGGTCGAGATCGATGAAGCTCGGATTGGCCTGTGTGAGCTTGCGGCCCATGAGGTCGATGAACAGGATGCTGTTGCCGACATATTTGTCCCGCCAGGCATAGGCGACCTCCTCGGCCTCCCGCAGCATCCCGAGTTCGCGCAGGGTATGAGCGAGGCCGTGGGCGATCATGGCATCGCCGCCACGGCTGATGGCGAGCTTGAACCAGTCGAGGGCCGCCCGGAACTGGCGGTGGTTGTAGGTGTACCAGCCGAGCAGCCCGGTCTGGCTCGAATCGCCGGAGGCGCGGGCATAGGCCTGGAACGCGGCCATGTCCGCCGGGCTCGGCTCCTGTGCCGGTGCACCGTGGAGATCGGCGACGATGCGGGCGCGGGTGATGTCGTTGGCGATCGCCTTGAACTCGGAACCTCCCTCGGCATCGCCGCGCCCCATGGCGATGAGCTTCTCCGCCATGGTCATCGGCAGGGTGGCCATCGCCTTCTGGATCGTGGCCAACCGCACGCCGGTGTCGTTGCTGGTGTCGAGCACGGACTTGTAGAGAGCCAGAGCCTCGGCGGTGCCCCCCTCGGAGGCCAGGGCCTCGGCGGTCGTCCAGTAACTCTCCACGTCGCTGGGATCGAGGGCGGAGGGGTCGGCCCGGTAGAGGGCCACGATGTCCGCCGTCTTGCGCGCGGAGGTCAGGGCCTTCAGGCGGCTGCGAAAGCTGGCGCGCAGGAGCTTGCGCGACAGCTCGTCGGACGGGCGCCAGTTCGGGTCCGCCGCGCGCCTTGCCGCGATCGCCGCGTCGAGGTCGTCGAAACGCCCGGCGGTGAACAGGTCCCAGAGCGGGGCCTCTTCCGGCGGGCTCGGCTGAAGGGTGTCGAGGTCGGTGGGCTCGACCCAGCCGGGATAGAGCTGCTTCAGCCGGGCGGCCTCGGCCTTCATCCGTGCCGTCTGCTTCTGCGACGCATAATAGCGCAGGGCGCTCTCGTCGACCATGCCGGCGGCGCCGGAACTGCCGGGCGCGGCGATGATCGCGGGCGCGCGCGCCGCCTCGTCCGGGTTCTCGGTCTGCGCCGCCGCCGGGGTGACGAGGAAGAGACCGGCGAGGGAGGCGCCGCATAGCAACGCAAGCCGGCGCGCGCGCGCCGTCGAGGAAGCGGTGACCGGCCTTTCCCTCACGCGGATCACCGTGCCGGACATGACAGATTCCTCATCTGCAGCGCCACCATCGACAGGAGGTGCAGCGTCGTCGGGTAATAGTTCTCGTTCCCCTGCGGCCGTCCGAACCCGTCGGGCAGCGGCGTGCCCTTCCTGTCGCACAGGAGCAGCGCCGACAGGGCAGTGTAGCCGCTCTCGCTCAAGGACTCGACCGTCCGGCCGTCGGCGGTATCGACGATGGGCAGACGTTCGCGGTCGGGACCCGACCAGAGGGCGACGAAGGGTTCGTAATCGCTGGGGCGCCCGACCCCCGCCCAGACCATGTAGAGCGGGATACGGATGGCGTTGTAGGAAAACAGCGGCGGGAAGCCGTCCGCCGGACGCGGCTCGTCGCCCTTCAGGGAGATCCATTCGGTCGGCAGCTTCGCCGTGCCGAAGCGGGAGCGGCGGATCAGGTTGAGGCCGCTGGCGGTCAGGGCCGCCCAGTCGAATTCGGGGGCCACGATGGGGAGACGGGCGAAGGCCGGGAACACCCAGTAGGAGAGGTTGATCAGCGGGCCGTCCGCGCGCTCAGCGGCGGAGAAGCCGGAGACCGCCGGCAGCAGCAGCGCCCCGTTCTTGTCCTTGAACAGGATGGTCTTGCGCGCGACCTCCACGGCCATGCGCCGCGCGGCCACCCGGTACGAGGGCTCGTCCCAGGCTTCGGCCGCCTCCGTGAGGGCCCAGGCGACGAGGACATCGCCGTCGGAGGCATTGTTGAGATCGGCCACGGCCGGCCGTTTGCCGGGCTCCCAGCGCCAGGCCATCAGCTCGTCGGAGCGGACCATCAGGTTGGCGCGGGTCCATCCCCACAGCCGTTCGAAGGTGACCCGGTCATTGGCGGCCACGGCGAGGAGCATGCCGTAGCCCTGCCCTTCGCTGTGGCTGATCAGGCCGTTGGCGGTGTCCACGACGCGGCCCGCCTCGGTGACGAAGCGGGACCGGTAGGAGCGCCAGAGATCGGGGTTCTTGAGCGAGTCGACGAGAACCGTCGCCTTGGCGGCTCCGGGCATGGCATCGCCTTTCGCGCTGGGGGCGCCGGGGATCGCGGTGGCGGGCGGGACCGGCGAGGCGCCGTCCTGCGCCCTCGCGGGACCGATCCAGGAACTCACGACGGCCAGCGCGGCGCAGAGCGCCAGGCCTGGGAGGGGACGCATGGTGCGGGTCATCCGTTCTTCCGGCCGATATTGCGCACCAGCGATGTCGTCGTCAGGCCGAGGAGCAGGGCGAGACCGAGGGTAAGGGCCACGTAGATCGCCGGGTTCATCGACAGCCACCCGGCGGTGACGAGGCGGATGTTGGAGAGGGAGCGGGTCTTCGTCTCGATGAGGTCCACGTTCCGGGCTCCCACCGTCTCGAGGGAGCCGTCGGACGCATCGAGGAACGCGAAGCGCCCGTCGATCCGCGACCAGACCTCGGGATCCACGAGGCAGGCCGTCGAGGCCTTGAGCAGCAGGGCGTTGGGGGCGGTGACCACGGTGACCGACCCGTCGAAGCCGCTCTGCACCGCCGCCTTCGAGGGAAAGCCCTGGGCCATGAGCAGGCTGGCGCCGGGGGGGACGGTGACGGTGGCGGGCGTCGACGGTGCCGCGCTGAACAACGCGCGGGGATCGCCGACGAGGGAATTGACCAAGGCCCCCGCCCGCTCGACGACGCCGTCCGCCGCCTCGAGGAGGGGATGGCGCGCGCGCAGAGTCTCGTCCCATTTGGTCACGAGATCCCCGTCCGACAGCCTGGCCTGGGGCGCACGCCGCGTCTCTCCGGCCGAGGCCACGGGAGGGGTCGATACCGGCGCCGGGCGCAGGATCAGTTCGGGAAGGCTGCAGCGCGGCGGCAGGTTGCGGCGAAGCCGGTCCAGGGTCGGCGCCGGCACCGAGCCCGACTGACCGGGAGCCCGCGCCGTTTCCGCCCGCGCCTGCCAGATCGACTTGATCTGGTCCGGGTCGAGGCCCAGCCCCGACAGGGTCGCGGGTGACAGGGAGCGCACCGGGCCGACGACCAGGGTCGGACCGGACGAGCCGCCCTGCAGGTCGCCGGCGAGTTCGAAATCGATCATCCGCCCGGCGGCCCCCGCCAATCTGGCGGCGAGGGTCGCGGCGGCGGCCACCGTATCCTTGTCGAGGGTCGGCAGGACGAGCCGCGGCCGGCGCTCCGACTTGACGAAGGCGAGGGCTCCGCTCGTCGTCGCGGCGAGGTCCGGGATCCTGGCCGCGCGTGCAAGGGTGGGGATCGACAGGCTGGCGCGGTCGAGGATCAGGAACCGCTCCCGCTTCGAATCCGTGGCGTTGAGGCCGCAGGTCTCGTCCGCCGGGGTGGGAACCTGGGCCATGATCGCGACCCGGTTGAGGCCCGGACGCCACCGGGCGAGGGGCAGCGGGATCGTGTTGTTCTCGAAGACCTCGCCGCGGGTCTGGGCCAGGGGCACGCTGGCGGCATTGCTGCCGTTGAGATCCACGAGGATGCGGGCTTCCGAGGTCAGGCCGGACGCGTAGGCGCCCGCCAGGTTCAGCATGACCTTGCCGTAGTCGGCGGGCAGGAAGTCGGCCGGCAGGTAGACATCGAAGGCGGTGCGCAGGAGCCGCCCCGAGAATTCGCGGGTCGAGACGCCGAGGCTCTGCAGCGAGACCGTCTCGTCCCCCTCCATGACGGAGCCGCGCGCCAGGGACGCGGCCTTCAGGCCGGCCGGGGTGCCGTAGACCTCGCCTCCCCGCGCCAGGGACGCGATGGCCTCTTCGATCTCGGCGTAGCTGGTGCCGCTGACGACCAGGGTCGGCGCCCGGTCCGGGCGCGGCGGCAGGACCACCAGCCTCGGCCCGCCGGTGGCGCCGATCGATTCGAGATCGGGCATCTCCCGCAGTTCCGCCGCCGTCCCGACGATGAGGTTGAGGCCGGCCCGACCCGTCATGGGCGGGCCGAACTCGACCACGGGGCGAGCGATGCGGCCGATGAGGCCCACCGCTTCCACGGCGTGGATCATGCGTTCGAGCCGGGGCAGGTTCGGCTTGTCGTTCGCCACCACCCGGACCGGCAGGGCACCGCTGTCGTCGGGTTCGAGGGCGGGGAGATCCTTGAGTTCGAGGCTGGCGGCGGCGACCGGCGCGATCACGAGGCCTGAGCGCGACGGGTCGATCTGCGTCCAGAGCTCGTATGTTGCGTTGAGCGAGCAATCGACCCGGTGGCGCTGGCTCGCCTGCAGGGAGACGGAATTGTAGCCGAGCTTGAGGCTTCCCTCGGGTATCTCGAACTCCACCACCTTCACCGCGCCCGGCGCCTGGATGCTGGTGCGGCCGACCACGGCGCCGTTGACGCTCACGGTCAGTTCCGAGGCTTCCGGCGCCACCGAGATGGCCGAAAGGTAGGAGATGCGCAGGCGCGGGCGGCCCCGCGTCTGAGCTTCCGTCAGATAGACGGGAAAGCGCAGCGTCGCCTCCTCGCCTTCCATCCGGAACCCGTCGGTGGTGGCCGCCAAGCGCCGCGCCGGCGCGATCCTGACGGCGGGCGTGTCGCGCCGGGCTTCCTCCGGCGGGGGACTGGTGC
>NZ_VRVC01000210.1:0-5095 GCF_008040005.1 Methylobacterium sp. WL19 | reverse complement strand
CCCGGGCGCTCCACGCCCAGGGCGCCACCGTCGCCGTCTCCGGCACCCGCGCCGAAGCGCTGGACGCACTCTCGGCCGAACTCGGCGGCGAGCGCGTCCATGCCCTGACCTGCGACCTCTCCGACAAGGACGCCGTCGAGGCCCTGGTGCCGGCGGCGGAAGCCGCCCTCGGCGGCCTCGACATCCTCGTCAACAACGCCGGCATCACCCGCGACAACCTCCTGCTGCGGATGAAGGACGACGAGTGGGACGCGGTGATCGCCGTGAACCTCTCGGCCGCGTTCCGCCTCTCGCGGGCGGCGGTGAAGGGCATGATGAAGCGGCGCCACGGCCGCATCGTCAATATCGGCTCCGTGGTCGGCGCCACCGGCAATCCGGGCCAGGTGAACTACGCCGCCGCCAAGGCCGGCCTCGTCGGCATGACCAAGGCCATGGCGGCCGAGGTCGCCACCCGCAACCTCACCGTCAACTGCATCGCGCCGGGCTTCATCACCTCGCCGATGACCGACGCCCTCAACGAGAAGCAGCGCGAGGGCATCCTCACCCGCGTACCGATGAACCGCCTCGGCACCGGCGAGGAGATCGCGGCCGCGGCCGTCTATCTGGCCTCGAACGAGGCCGCCTACGTCACCGGCCAGACCCTGCACGTGAACGGCGGCATGGCGATGTACTGAGAGGGTCTCCCGACACGGCAGGCGGGAAAACCCGACGATTGTCCGGGAAAAAGCCACGGCGATGAACGGTTTGTGAACCGGCCCTCGCCAGCGCCAAAACCCTGTGCTACCACCCCGGCTGCCGTGCGAGGGGGGTTGACGGTTCAGCGTGTTGCGGGTTCTCAAGACCACGCGCGATCGGACACCGGCCGCTTCCAGAGATCCGCACCAGCGGGACGGCGGCCACGGCACCTTCACCATCACGATCGAATAACCAAGGACCAAGAACGATGAGCGATATCGCTGAGCGCGTGAAGAAGATCGTTGTCGAGCACCTCGGCGTGGAGCCGGAGAAGGTGGTCGAGGGCGCCAACTTCATCGATGACCTCGGTGCCGACAGCCTCGACACCGTCGAGCTCGTGATGGCCTTCGAGGAAGAGTTCAACGTCGAAATCCCGGACGACGCTGCCGAGACCATCCAGACGGTCGGCGATGCCGTGAAGTTCCTCGAGAAGAACTCCGCGTAAGCACGACGGGACGAGAGGCGCGAGGAGCGGGGTCCACGTGACCCCGCGCGCCGAACGACAGTGACATGACGGGACTGGTTCGGGATAACGCGATGCGTCGGGTGGTGGTGACGGGCTTGGGTATGGTGACGCCGCTGGGAAGCGGGGTCGAGGCCACCTGGAGCCGGTTGATCGCGGGAGACAGCGGAGCGTCGCAGGTGACAGCCTTCGACGTGTCCGATCTCGCCTGCCGCATCGCGTGCTCGGTCCCGTTCGGAGACGGCAGCGACGGCACCTTCAATCCGGACCAATGGATGGAGACGAAGGAGCAGCGCAAGGTCGATCCGTTCATCGTCTACGCCATGGCCGCCGCCGGCCAGGCGCTGGACGATGCCGACTGGCATCCCAAGAGCCACGAGGATCAGTGCGCCACCGGCGTGATGATCGGCTCCGGCATCGGCGGGATCGGGGGCATCTACGACGCCTCCGTGACCCTGCACGACAAGGGGCCGCGACGGATCTCGCCGTTCTTCATTCCCGGCCGAATCATCAACCTCGCCTCCGGGCAGGTCTCCATCGCCCACGGCCTCAAGGGGCCGAATCACGCGGTGGTCACGGCCTGCTCCACCGGGGCGCACGCCATCGGCGACGCAGCTCGGCTGATCCAGTTCGGCGATGCCGACGTGATGGTGGCCGGCGGCGCCGAATCTCCGGTGAACCGCCTGGCGCTCGCGGGCTTCGCCGCCTGCCGCGCCCTCTCCACCGGCTTCAACGACCAGCCCACCAAGGCTTCGCGCCCCTACGACAAGGACCGTGACGGCTTCGTCATGGGCGAGGGCGCCGGCGTCGTCGTGCTCGAAGAGTACGAGCATGCCAAGGCACGCGGTGCCCGGATCTACGCCGAAGTGGTCGGCTACGGCCTCACCGGCGACGCCTATCACATCACCTCGCCGGCCCCGGACGGCGACGGCGCCTTCCGCTGCATGAGCGCCGCGGTGAAGCGCGCCGGCCTCCAGGCCTCCGACATCGACTACATCAACGCCCATGGCACCTCGACGCCCATGGGCGACGAGCTCGAACTCAAGGCCGTGGAGCGGCTGCTCGGCGAGCACGCCGCCAAGGCCGCCATGTCCTCCACCAAGTCGGCCGTGGGCCACCTGCTGGGCGCGGCCGGTGCCATCGAGGCGATCTTCTCGATTCTCACCATCCGCGACGGCGTGATGCCGCCGACGCTGAACCTCGACACCCCCTCGGTGGAAACCGCGATCGACCTCGTGCCGCACGAAGCCAAGCGCAAGCAGGTCGATGTCGTGCTGTCGAATTCTTTTGGATTTGGCGGGACGAATGCGTCGCTGGTGATGCGTCGGGTCTGAAGCCCCGGCCGGTCCGACGCTCCCGTCAGGATCGCCCAGATATCGGTCGAGATCTCACCGGGAACGACCATCTCGCCCTTTTGGCGTTAGCGGGCGTGGTCTTCCAGCCGGCGGACGCGATCCTCCGTCAATGGACGACGCCGCTGCTGTTGGAATTCGCCGCCGGGCTCGCGCTCGCCGCTGGATTCGGCCCTCAGGCACCGGCAGGGGCTTGGTGATGCTCGGTATCGGCGTGATCTGGGCCGGAGGGCTCGCTCGCCTCGGCATCTACGACCAGCATGACCGCCTGCTCACCTGGGTGTCCGGCCGTGTTCATCGTCTGCGGCGCGCTGGCCATCGAGCGGGCGGGACGGTGGAGCGATAATACGCCTTTTTGCCACAAAACCGGTTCAATCCGGCTCGCACAACCCGCCCGCCCGGGTGTAGTCAGGTTTGACGCAAGGATCCCGAAGCTTCTTGGCGAGAAGCCCATCCATGCGTCGGCACCTATTGCCTGAGTTTCGTGCCCCGGTCGGCCAGGACGACACGACGGTCGCATCGTCGGGCCGAGACAAGGTTGGCGAGAGGCGAGGCCCGAACAGGATGTCCATGTTCTTCCGCAAGCGCAAAGACCCGGAGCAGGCGGCGATCGCGGTCCCGTCCGACGAGCCGTCCATGCCGCACCGGGTGTCCCCGCGCAGCCCCAGCGAGGCGATCAAGCCCACGGCCGCGCCGCCCCCGCCGGACCGCCCGGTGCGCGAGCGCGGCGGGTTGCTGAGCACGATCAGCGGCCTGCTCACCGCCGCCGTGGTCCTCGCCATCGCGGCGATGATCGGCGTGACGCTGTTCGACCGGCAGATCCGCGAACCCGGCCCGCTCGCCGCCGACAAGGTCGTGGTCATCCCGCCCCGCAGCGGCACCTCCGAGATCGCCGACGCCCTCAGCCGCGAAGGCGTCATCGCTCATACCGCCCTGTTCGAATGGGCCTCCCGCTTCTCCGGCAAGGCCCTGAAGGCCGGCGAGTACACATTCAAGGCCCATGCCAGCATCGGCGACACGATCGAGACCCTGTCCACCGGCCGGCAGGTACAACACGCCATCACCTTCCCCGAGGGCCTGACCTCCGAGCAGATCGTGGTGCGCCTCAACGACAACGACATCCTCACGGGCGACATCAACGAGATCCCGCCCGAGGGCTCGCTCCTGCCCGACACCTACAAGTTCGAGCGCGGCGCCACCCGCCAGCAGATCGTCAACCTGATGCGCGCCAAGCAGCGCGAAGTGCTCAACCAGATCTGGCTGCGCCGCTCGGCCGAGATCCCGGTGAAGACCCCGGCCGAGATGGTGACCCTGGCCTCCATCGTCGAGAAGGAGACAGGCCGGGCCGACGAGCGGCCGCGCGTGGCCGGCGTTTTCGTCAACCGCCTCAACAAGCGGATGAAGCTGCAATCGGACCCCACCATCGTCTACGGGCTGGTGGGCGGGCGCGGCACCCTGGGGCGCGGCATCCAGCGCTCCGAGATCGACCGGGCGACCCCCTACAACACCTACGTCATCGAGGGCCTGCCGCCGGGCCCCATCGCCAATCCCGGCCGCGCCGCGCTCGAGGCCGTCGCCAACCCGTCACGCACCAAGGACCTCTACTTCGTCGCCGACGGCACCGGCGGCCACGCCTTCGCCGACAGCCTGGAGGGCCATTCCCGCAACGTCGCCCGCTGGCGGCAGGTGGAGCGCGCCCGGAAGGAAACGCCCACTGACGCCGCCCCCGTGGACAAGGCCGAACCGCCGTCCGATCCCTCGGCGGTCCCGGGCCGGGCCTCGGCCTACGCACCGGACGGCACCAACTTCGCCGGCAGCGCCCCGGACCCGTCGGCCCCGCGCCCGAAAGCCTTCGACGCGTCGGAGGGCACCAAGCTCGACCCGCTGCGTAACAAGACCTTCGACCTCAATTCGGCCAAAAGCGTCCCGGCGCTGAAGGCGCAATAGGGCACTGCCGCCACTCTCCTCCCACTTGTGAGGAGGAGTGGGCGGTGGGGAGGGTGGCGGTGGCCTCCACTGCCTAAGGGTCGCCCAACCACCCCCACCCTTAATCCCTCCCCACAAGGGGGAGGGAGGTTCGCACGACCGACTAAAGTTCAGACATCATGATCCTCTCCAGCATGACGGGCTTTGCCCGCGCCACCGGCACCACCGGCCCGGTCCAGTGGGCCTGGGAGGTCCGCAGCGTGAACGGGCGTGGGCTCGACGTGCGCCTGCGCGTGCCCAACGGCCTGGAATCGGTGGGCGAGGTGGCCCGCACAGCCCTGCAGAAGACCCTGACGCGGGGCCAGTGCCAACTCTCGCTCAACCTCACCCGGCCCGAGACCAGGGCGCGGGTGCGCATCAACGAGGCCCTACTGGCAGAACTCGCCGCCGCCACCGCCCGCGTTCCGCGCCCCGAAGGCCTCGCCCCGGCCTCCCTCGACGGCCTGCTCGGCATCCGCGGCGTCATCGAATCCGAGGACGAGCCGGCGGCGGAATCGGACAGCCTCGCCCATGACCTCGCCGAGGGCGTGGTCCGCCTCGTGGCCGACCTCGTGGAGGC
>NZ_VRVC01000020.1:0-48658 GCF_008040005.1 Methylobacterium sp. WL19 | reverse complement strand
GATTCCACGGTCGATAACGGCCTCTCGTTCTGGTGCGTCGCCGACAACCTGCGTAAGGGCGCGGCCCTGAACACGGTGCAGATCGCCGAGATGCTGATCAACCGGAAGCTGCTTAAGGAGCGGGCTGCGGCCTGATCACTCCACTTCCGGTCCTCGGACCGGAACCCATCGACCGGCCATTTTCATCGACGCCGTCCCGTTCACGGGGCGGCGTTTTTTTAGCATAGGCCCTGCGCGGCGAGGAAACTCCACAGCGTGTCGAGATTCCGACCGTGGGATCATGCTCGTCCCGTAGACGAGCGCGCATCTCCCTCGGAGTGACATCGCTCTTCGCGTCAGTCGGGTCCCTCGACGTGGTGTAGCTCGCTGAAGCCACCACGATAACCGGCTTGGACCGGGAGGATCAGGCTGACAGGGGGATCATCGCCCGGCGGAGCGATGTCATCCCAAAGATCATCGGGGAGGAGTGGTTTGGCCATGCCAAACCAACGCTCGACATCCGGCGCGGCGCCATTCGGAGGGGCGCCCTTAGTGGCCTTCGGTGGTGGCGGCCCGCGGTCACATCGTAAATCGCGAAAAGGTAGGGGCAAGCCTCAAGCTCGCCCGCAGGATCTCGATAGCCCGGCTGGCGAGAAGGTTTTGGCCTGGGCCGGGTCGTCAGCGAGGTGGAAAGCTTACAAGGTTTCGCAGATCACCTTCGCGGAAATGTCGACCTCGCTCTCCTAGATGACCTTTGATTCACGTGGAAGCCTGCAGTGGGCTCGCCGATCAGGCGGCTCGTAATGTGCTCAAGAAGCGGCGAATCTCCTCCGAGAGGTGTTCGGACTGGGAGGACAACTGATCCGAGACGAGGAGAACCTGTTGCGCGGCGGCCCCGGTATCCTTCGAGGCATGAGCGACTCCGGCAAGGTTGCCCGTCACTTCGGCGGTGCCGGCCGAGGCTTGCGCCACGTTGCGCACGATCTCCTGGGTTGCGGTTCCCTGTTGGTCGACGGCCGCAGCGATGCTGGTGGCCACGTCACTGATCTCGCGGATTCGGTCCGTAATGGAGTCGATGGCCGACACGGCCTGATCTGTCACACTTTGAATTTCGCCGATCTGCGCAGCGATCTCCTTCGTCGCGTCCGCCGTCTGTCTCGCCAGTTCCTTCACTTCGGCGGCGACGACCGCGAAGCCGCGGCCTGCATCACCGGCACGCGCCGCCTCAATCGTGGCATTGAGGGCAAGCAGATTGGTCTGGCCGGCGATGCTGGAAATCATCCCGACCATGTCACCGATCCGGGACGAGGTCTGGCGCAACGCCCCGACGAAGGCCACGGTGCGGTTGGCTTCGCCCACGGCGGCTTGAGCCAGTCCCGCGGAGCCCTGAACCTGGCGGGCAATTTCATGGACGGAACTGCCGAGCTCTTCGGCTGCGGCCGCAACCATGCTGACATTTGCAGCCGCATGCTCGGCCGCCGAAAGCATAACGGACGATAACTCTGCGGTTTCCATAGCTGTTCTGGTCATGATTTTCGCAGATTCTTGGAGGTCACCAGAAAAAGAGTTGACCGATCCAGAAACTTTTCCAACTGATTGCTCAAAATCTTCCGTCAATCCATTCATATATATTCTCTTTTGATTTTGTATCTCAATATATTTTGCATCCTCTACGAATGTTATTCCGTAGCTTTTCCCATCGACACTCACAGACTCACAATAAATGTCGACCATGAATTCCGTTTTGTCGTAACGTAAAAATCTCATTGTTGCTTTAGCGTGCCCATCCCGGTTGATACTTTCCACGAAAGGGCCAGCTACATCGTTTATCGTGAGTCCATTTCCCTGTTCAAATGTATGATATGCCATCACTGAAATGTTTGTAAGCTCTTCTATAGAATTGGCGCGCATGGTCGTCATGAATTTGTTGTTTGCGTAGACAACATTGAAAATCGGGGAATCTCGATCGACGACGTAAATTGCATGAGACATGCAGTCGAGGAATTTTGCACACAGATCGTGCGGAAGCACCCGCGAAGTAACTTTATTAGAACGTCTAGGGAAAATCTTCATCGTCAACCGCCCTGCAGCAAAGTATTTTATATAGATAAATTTTATAAACTATAATAGTGAATATTCCGTTATTTATTACTCTTTATGATACGCTACCTGGGCAGTGCTTGGGCGCTGACTCAGACGGATGCGTCAGGAAGTCGATCGATGGCTTCGGCCGGCTTAGTCCAGACGATGGGCGGACGCGGATCTTGTGCTCGGCGATGTAGCGTTTGATATCGTCCTGCAGGTCGACGATGCGCTTGACGGTGCGCCTCCCATATCCGTTGCGCGGGGCGCAGAAAGATCCCGACATGTCTGGCCAATTCGCTTCCGGTCCAGTGGGTCACCTCCTCCGATGACTCAGAACAAGGCAGCACCAATACGTCGGCCACCCTTCATGTGAAATGCGCGAGTGTACCGGGCGGGCGGATCTTGTCGCGAAACCAAGCCCTCGACGCCATCCGGGGTGACCACGGATTCGGAGCCCCCTGCATGACGTGGCAGAGATAAACTCGCGTGCTGGTGGCAACCTATCATTCGGTCTCCGGCGCTGGCACGGAGGCCATGAACGAGCTGTTCCAGCGGACCCATTCGGTCTTTACCGCTTCGAGCAACCGATCTCGCCGCAGGAGGCCACCGCCCTCCTGCGCTCGGCGTCCGGGCATCCTGGTCGTCGATAAGCGCGAGCCCGGCGGCTACATGACCCCGCACGAGGCGGCCGGCGAGGATGCGACCTATGTCTCGCGCATCCGCGCTGATTCCACGGTCGATAACGGCCTCTCGTTCTGGTGCGTCGCCGACAACCTGCGTAAGGGCGCGGCCCTGAACACGGTGCAGATCGCCGAGATGCTGATCAACCGGAAGCTGCTTAAGGAGCGGGCTGCGGCCTGATCACTCCACTTCCGGTCCTCGGACCGGAACCCATCGACCGGCCATTTTCATCGACGCCGTCCCGTTCACGGGGAGGCGTTTTTTATGGCCAATCCCCTTGCGAAGCAGGAGGAGATGCATTTCAACTGAAAATTTTTCCTATTTTAGGATAGCCATAAATAGAACAAATCACGACCATGGGTGATCGCGATGCGGGGCACTTCCAAACGCGGGAATGAAACCGAAACCCTCCGTCGCCGACTCGCCATACTGGCGACGGAGACAAAACTGATCCGCCTCCAACAAAGCCTGGACCGGAAGTACGATCCAGCCCAGCCCCGTGCGCCCGCCGGCCAAAGCGATGGTGGGCGGTGGGTCTCCGACGGGGGCGTCGGAGGCAGTCGCCTGACCGATCGTCCGTCAACCGGTCAGGCACTCCGGTCCTCCATCGATAACGGAAGCACGTCAGGCACGTCCACGCGAGAGGAAACCGTCACCGATGACGGGGCCCGGATTCTATCGCTGCGTATTCGTTCGGGACGCGGAGATTGGGACGACCAGCACGCCGTCGTCACACCGGATGGCGAAAGCAGGATTTTCGAGAATTCGGGCGACGCTCAGACCATCCGCGATGGGGCATCGGGAGAGGTTCTCTCGCGTGGCACGTTCGCGTCATCCAAATCGCAATCCCAGCCCTCGATACAACACGTCTTTCTGCCGGCGGTCGTCGTCGCTCCGGCCGTCAAGGTAACACTCGAAGCGGCGGCACTTCTCTTCACTTATCTGGAAGCTCGGAGGCCAGGATTCGGCAAGGCGCCGGGCAGAACGGCACTGCGCTACGACTTCGACCCAGATCCGGACAAGAAACTTCCCCTCATTTGGGTTGGTCCGGTCGATCATGCAACGCTCGACCAAGCTTGTCCACGTAATGCCGAGGTTCAGGCGGTCACGGACGAGGCGACGAAACGGCTGACGGCCTTGAATCCTCTTCTGACGAGACAGCAACTCGGCACCATGATCCATGTCGATATCGCCAAATCAAACAGTCTGCGTCTATGATTATAAAACTGGATCTGCGGGGCTAAGCTCAACAAGGGCGCTGTGCCTAGCCAGAGCCGCCAATAAATTTTGGCCACAGTCAAATGGTATAGTTATTATTCAAGTGAGGCTGATAAAATGACGACCATTAAGAAATTAAAGGCCTCGCCAAGAGTCTGCTCGACAGAAATACTGATCTTGCCGCTGCCGGCAGGAATTCTTTTTGGCTTCTCCCCGTCGGGCCTGTCGGACGATTGATCCACCTCGATCGGACAAGCAATCCGGCCTATTGCGTTGCGGGCTGGTATCTCGTCGAGTTCTTCATGCCCGGAGTTCGTTCATCGTCCTCACTCGGGCGATGCAGCGGAAGGATTGCCCGTTCCGAAGGCTTCTAGGGTGGCCAGGGCTGGTTCTGGTCCGACCCGACGATCTACGACGATTTCGTCACTCGTGTCGAAGAGGATGCCTTGGCGATCCTTCGCCCCCTGGACACAACGCGAGGATGTCTCGACTTCGCCCGCACCCGTCCCGCCACGGTCGGACGTCTTGGCCTGGATTGGCACCTCGTCTCCTGCATCGCGCTCGGCAAACTCGATGAGGCTCGGGCGATCTGGTCCAAAATGGGCAAGCAGTACCGCAAGGGGGCCGTGATGGAGGATGCGCACTGGCAGTTGATCAACGACCGGACCTGCCTCATCGGCGAGCCGCTCATGGCCAACGATCGGGCCGCTCTCGCCACCCTGTTGCATCGTTGGGAAGCCGAGACCATCGTCGGAAGCCCCCTCGAGCCATTTTGGAGACCGAGCCCGTTCCCGCTAGAGGACAACGCATCTGCGGGCCGGTAAGCGGACATGGAAGGCTCCGGCGAAAGACGGACCGGCATCAAACTTCGGCCTCCAACGCCGCCACATCCCCACCACTGATCGCCGGCAGGCACCGGGTGATCCGCTCGGCATCCCAGTCCCACCACGCCACGGCCTGCAGTCGCGGGGCGATATCGGGCGGTACGCGCATCCGCACGAGCCTGGCCGGATTGCCCGCGACGATGGCGTAAGGAGGTACGTCGCGGGTGACCACGGATTTGGCGGCGACCACGGCTCCGTCGCCGATGCGGATTCCCGGCAGGATCGTGCTGTCGTAGCCGAGCCAGACATCGTTGCCGATCACCGTGTCGCCCCGGTTGGGAAAGGCCATCTCTTCGGGGAAGCGTCCGGCCCAGGCGCCGCCGAAGATGACGAACGGGTAGGTGGAGGGCGCATCGAGGCGGTGGTTGCCCCCGTTCATGAGGAAGCGCGTGCCCGCCGCAAACGCGCAGAAGCGACCGATTCGCAAGCGGTCGCCCAGAAAAGCGAAGTGATAGAGGATGTTGTCTAGGAAGGCCTCCGGGCCGGCGGGGTCGTCATAGTAAGTGTAGGCGCCGACCTCGACATTCGGCGGCAGGGAGAGATTGCGGATGAAGGTGATGCGGCTGTGGCCCGCAACCGGGTGAAGGCAATCCGGGTCGGGTCCGAACGACGGATCGGCGGCCATGGCCGAGGCTTCCTGAAACGAGTTGACGGCGACGGAGCGACCGGGATGCGCTCCGCCGGGGAACGGTTCGCGAAATCGCTTGAAACGATCCGACGATGGGACTACTCATAGCACATCAGTTCTGGTTGCAGTCTTGAGGCTGCGGTTCGGGAGTGGGCCCCACCGGGTCCGCTCTTTTTTATTGCCGCAACGCCTCTCGCACCGGATCGCTTCACGCAAGGCCGGACGTACAGCGCAGCATGGCGGACACTTCCGAAAAACGTCTGATCACCGAGACCGGCGTCGCCGCACGGGTCGTGCAGGTCATCGAGGCTTCGATCGAGGGCCTCGGCTATCGCGTGGTCCGGGTGCGGGTGTCGAGCGCCAACGGCTGTACCGTGCAGATCATGGCCGAGCGGCCGGACGGCACCATGACGGTGGACGATTGCGAGACCGTGAGCCGGGCGATCTCGCCTCTGCTCGATCTCGACGACCCGGTGGGCAAGGCCTATTATCTCGAGATCTCCTCCCCCGGCATCGACCGGCCGCTGGTACGGGCCGTCGATTTCGAGCGTTGGGCCGGCTACGAAGCCAAAATCGAGCTGGCAATACCCCTCGACGGCCGGAAGCGTTTTCGCGGGATCATCCGAGCTCCTAACGCGGATGGCCTCACGGTGCCGATCGATCTTCCCGACGTGAAGGAGGGTCTGCCGAGCCGCATCGACCTGCCACTTCGCGATCTCGGCGACGCCTACCTCGTCCTCACCGACGATCTCGTGCGCGAATCGCTGCGACGCGGCGGCGGGCCACCGCCGATGCTGGACGATGAGGACGACACCGAGATCGAAGAGGGCGCCGAGGGCGAGAGCGAGCCCCCCGCCCCTCTCAAGAAGAAGGTCGAGCGGCCGCTGAAGCCCAAGGCTTCGGCCAAGCCCAAGCCCGAAAAGATCGAAACCGAGGCGAGCCGGGCCAACAAGGCCAAGCCGGTCCGTACCAAGGCGGTGCGGGTCAAGGACGACGGCAAGCTTCACTAGAACATCGGCCCGGAGCCCAGGCGGATGCCCGATGGCACGCCGGGGTTTCCGAAAAAACACACGACGAAGAGAGGGACGAAATCCGATGGCTGTCGTCAGCGCCAATAGGCTCGAACTCCTGCAGATCGCCGAAGCGGTCGCCCGTGAGAAGGTGATCGACCGCTCCATCGTCATCGACGCCATGGAGGAGGCCATCGCCAAGGCCGCCCGCTCGCGCTACGGCGCCGAGACGGACGTCCATGCCGAGATCGACCCCAAGACCGGGGCACTCCGCCTGTCGCGCCACCTCGTGGTGGTGGACGAGGTCGAAAACGACGCCCGCGAGGTCACCCTCGACCAGGCCCGCCGTTACAATCCCGGCGCCCTGGTGGGAGACGTGATCTCCGACACCCTGCCGCCCTTCGATTTCGGCCGCGTCGCAGCCCAGTCGGCCAAGCAGGTCATCGTCCAGAAGGTGCGCGACGCCGAGCGCGACCGCCAGTTCGACGAGTACAAGGACCGCATCGGCGAGATCGTCAACGGCCTCGTCAAGCGGGTCGAGTACGGCAACGTCATCGTCGATCTGGGACGCGGCGAGGGCATCGTGCGCCGCGACGAGATGATCCCGCGCGAGACCTTCCGCCCCGGCGACCGTATCCGTTCCTATCTGTTCGACGTGCGCCGCGAAGTGCGTGGCCCGCAGATCTTCCTGTCGCGCTCCCACCCGCAATTCATGGCCAAGCTCTTCGGGCAGGAAGTGCCGGAGATCTACGACGGCATCGTCGAAGTGAAGGCGGTGGCCCGCGATCCGGGCTCGCGCGCCAAGATCGCCGTGATCTCGCGGGACGGCTCCATCGACCCCGTCGGTGCCTGCGTCGGCATGCGCGGCTCCCGCGTCCAGGCGGTGGTCGGCGAGTTGCAGGGCGAGAAGGTCGACATCATCCCGTGGTCGGAAGACCAGGCGACCTTCATCGTCAACGCGCTCCAGCCCGCAGAGGTGGTCAAGGTGGTGCTCGACGAGGAGGCCGACCGCATCGAGGTGGTGGTGCCCGACGACCAGCTCTCGCTGGCCATCGGCCGTCGCGGCCAGAACGTGCGCCTCGCCTCGCAGCTCACCGGCTGGGACATCGACATCCTCACCGAGGCCGAGGAATCCGAGCGGCGCCAGAAAGAATTCGCCGAACGCACCGCGGTCTTCATGGCCGCCCTCGACGTCGACGAGACGGTGGGTCAGCTCCTCGCGGCGGAAGGTTTCCGGAACGTGGAGGAAATCGCCTATGTCGAGCCGGGCGAGCTCGCCAATATCCAGGGCCTCGACGAGGAAAGCGGTACCGAGATCCAGGCCCGCGCGCAGGATCATCTCGCTCGCGTCGAATCGGAGTTCGACGCCAAGCGCCAGGAACTCGGCGTCGCCGACGACCTGCGCGAGATCGACGGCGTGACCACGCCGATGCTGGTGGCGTTGGGCGAGAACGACGTTAAGTCGGTCGAAGATCTCGCGGGCTGCGCCACGGACGATCTCGTGGGCTACACCGAGGGACGCGGCCCCGAGGCCACCAAGCATGCTGGCTATCTCGACGGGTTCGAGATCTCCCGCGCTGAAGCAGAAGCCATGATCATGGCGGCCCGCGTGAAGGCCGGATGGATCGAGGCGCCGGTCGAGGCGGATGAAGCCGAGACCACTGACGGAGAGCCCGAGGCGGTCTGAGCACGGCGTTCCGGGCGAGCCAGGCGCTTCCCCCTGAGGCACCCGCCTAAGGCGGGCCTTAGGAATCGCAGGGCCGACCGGCGAGTGCCTTCGCGACATTCCGGCATCTCACGTCGAGGATGCCGGTAGGTTGCAAGGCGAGAGGGCCGCGAATTGTTGCGGTCCATGCGACGATCAACAGGGATCCGACCGCCGCATGACGGGCGAATACGCAGATGTCGCGGACGATGCCGCCGAACCGGAGCCGAACACGCTGCTCGATCCCGGTCTCGGGCGCGGCCGGCGCAATGCGATGCGCACATGCCTCGTCAGCCGGGTCTCGCAAAATCCCGATGGGATGATTCGGTTCGTTCTGTCGCCGGACGGCGAGGTGGTGACCGATCTGAAAGCGAAGCTGCCGGGGCGCGGTGCATGGCTCACCGCCGATCGCGTCACCGTGGAGGCGGCCTTGAAGAAGCGGCTGTTCCAGCGTGCCTTCAAGACCAAGGATGCCGCGGCACCGGCGGATCTGGGCGACCGGGTCGCCGCGATCCTGCGCGAGGACCTGCGCCAATCCCTGTCACTCGCCAACAAGGCGGGTTGCCTGGTGGCCGGCTTCGCCAAGGTCGAATCCGCGATCGGCGACAAGGCCGGCGTAGCCGCCGTGATACAGGCCTCGGATGGCAGTGCGGATGGTAGGCGGAAGATCGCTGCGGCATTGCACCGGAGGCATGGCGATGCCATATCCCGTGTCCCGGTCATCGATGATTTGTCCAATGAAGAATTGGACATGGCCTTGGGTCGGGATCATGTGATACATGCGGCGCTTGTCGCAGGAGTCGGAAGCACCGGCTGCCTTGCGCGTTGGCGTCGGCTACGCTCTTTCGAGGGCAAGCCCACGACGGCCGAGGGGGCCGGTTACGCCCGAACAGGGCAGACCGCTCCGACTCTGCAGGACGACGACGAGACGGATTTACCCGGCGCACAGCAGTTTGCCGGTTCACGGGACGATGGAAACCCTCAGGGTTTGGACTGAATGAGCGATACGAATAATCCGGGCGACAAGACGCAGGCACGACCCCCCTCGAAGCCGCTGTCCTTGAAGCGCCCGATCGAGCAGGGAACGGTGCGTCAGAGCTTCTCCCATGGCCGCTCCAAGCAGGTCGTGGTCGAGACCGTGAAGCGGCGCGTCATCGGGGCGGCACCGGCCGCTCCCGTTCGCGAAACGCAACCGGTCGCCCCGGCGTCACGCGTGGCGCCTCCCGCACCTGCAGCTCCGCGCCCCGCCCAGCGGGCGGCGGGTGGCGTCGTGCTGCGGACATTGAGCGAGCAGGAGCGTGACGCGCGCGCCGCAGCTCTCGCCGACGCCCAGCGCCGTGAGCAGGAAGCACGCCGCAAGGTCGAAGAAGAGGCCGCTGCTCAGCGTGCCCGCGAGGCTGAGGAAATCCGTCAGCGCGAGGCCGAAGAGCGTCGCCGTCAGGAAGAGGAGCGCCTTCGCGCCGAGGAGCAGGCTCGCCTGCGTGCCGAGGAAGAAGCTGCACGTGAGGCGGCTCGCGCCGCTGAGGCCGCTGCGAAGGAGGCCGCTGCGGCAGCCCCCGCAGCTGCGCCCGTTCCGGCAACGCCGCCGAAGCCCGTCTCCAAGACGGTGCCGATGGCGCCCGTCTCGGCTCCGATATCCTCCACCCCGAAGCCTGCTCCGGCAGCACCTGCTCCCGCTCCGCAGGCTGCGGCCCCGGCTCGTCCGGCGGCCCCTGCCGTGCGTCAGCCCCTCACGGCACGCCCGACACCGGCCGAGCCGCGCAAGACCATCACCGCAGACGTGCGCAAGCCGCGCGACCTGAACTTCATGGCCAAGCCGGCGCCCGCGCCCGAGCCAGAGGCGGCTCCGACTGCTTCCACGGCCGCACGCCCGGCCGGTGCGGCGGCTCCCACCGCCCGCGCGCCGGGTCGGCCACAGGCTGCCGAGGAGGAGAGCGAGCAGAAGCGCGTGATCCGCCGTCCCGGCATGCCGCTCAAGATCATCACGCCGCCCAAGACCCCCAAGCAGCCGGGCGGCGACCGCAACCGTGGGCGTCTCACGATCGCTACCGCCACGTCGGGCGAGGACGAGCGCACGCGTTCCGTTGCCTCGTTCCGCCGCCGTCAGCAGCGCATGAGCGGCAACCGGCAGGTTGAGCAAAAGGAAAAGCTCTCCCGCGAGGTGACGATCCCCGAGACGATCACCATCCAGGAACTCGCCAACCGCATGTCGGAGCGGGCCGTGGACGTGATCCGCCTGCTCATGAAGCAGGGCGAGATCCACAAGATCACCGACGTGATCGATTCGGATTCCGCTCAGCTCATTGCCGAGGAACTCGGACACACCGTGCGCCGCGTCGCCGAGTCCGACGTCGAGGAAGGCCTGTTCAACGACGAGCCCGATCTCGAGGAGGATCTCGATCCGCGTCCGCCCGTCGTGACCATCATGGGTCACGTCGACCACGGCAAGACCTCGCTCCTCGACGCCATCCGCAAGACAGCGGTGGTGTCCGGTGAGGCCGGCGGCATCACGCAGCATATCGGCGCTTACCAGGTGGCCTCGCCATCCGGTGACATGGTCACCTTCATCGACACTCCCGGCCACGCGGCCTTCACCTCCATGCGCGCCCGTGGCGCCAAGGTGACGGACATCGTCGTGCTCGTGGTGGCGGCAGATGACGGCGTCATGCCCCAGACGGTGGAGGCGATCAGCCATGCGAAGGCGGCCGGAGTGCCGCTCATCGTGGCGATCAACAAGATCGACAAGCCCGAGGCGAACCCGCAGCGAGTCCGCACCGAGTTGCTGCAGCACGACATCCAGGTCGAATCGATGGGCGGTGAGACCCTGGAATTCGAAGTCTCTGCCAAGACCGGCGACGGTCTGCCGGACCTTCTCGAAGGCCTACAGCTCCAGGCCGAGATCCTGAACCTGCGTGCTAACGAAGCCCGCGACGGCGAGGGTACGGTCATCGAGGCCAAGCTCGATCGCGGTCGTGGTCCCGTCGCGACGGTGCTCGTGCAGCGCGGAACGCTCTTCACCGGCGACATCGTCGTCGCCGGCGCCGAATGGGGTCGCGTCCGCGCCCTCATCGACGACAAGGGAGAGAGCATCCCCTATGCCGGCCCGTCGGTGCCGGTGGAGGTGCTCGGCTTCAATGGGACTCCGGACGCGGGTGACCGCGTGGCCGTTGTGCCGAACGAAGCCCGTGCCCGTGAAGTCACCGAGTATCGCGCCCGTCAGAAGCGCGAGCGCATCGCCGCACGGACCGGCGGTGCGAACCGCTCGCTCGTCGACATGATGCGCGACCTCAAGGAAGGCCTGGGCCGCAAGGAACTCGCCATCGTCGTCAAGGGCGACGTGCAGGGCTCGGTGGAAGCCATCATCGGCGCACTGGAGAAGCTCGGCAACGACGAGGTGTCGGCGCGCATCCTGCTTGCGGGTGTCGGCGGCATCACCGAGTCGGACGTCACCCTGGCGGAGGCCTCCAAGGCCGTCGTCATCGGTTTCAACGTGCGAGCCCACAAGGAAGCGCGCGAATCGGCCGAGAACAAGGGCGTCGAGATCCGCTACTACAACATCATCTACGACCTCGTGGATGACATCAAAGCGACCCTGTCGGGCATGCTCCCGCCGACTCTGCGCGAGGAGCGCCTCGGCGAGGCGCAGATCCTGCAGATCTTCGATGTCTCGAAGGTCGGCAAGATCGCCGGTTGCCGCGTCACCGACGGTGTCGTGCAGCGCGGTGCTCATGTCCGCCTGATCCGCGACAGCGTGGTGATCCACGAGGGCAAACTGTCCCAGCTGAAGCGCCTCAAGGACGACGCCAAGGAAGTCGGGTCTGGTTACGAGTGCGGTATGTCCTTCGAGAACTTCCAGGACATGCGCGCCGGCGACACGATCGAGTGCTACCGGGTCGAGGAGATCCGCCGCACGCTCTAGCAGCGACGCGGCCAGACGAACCCGGCGGCTGCAGCGCGCGCTGCAGCCGCCGTTTTGTTTTGAAGAGGGCCGGCACGTCGATGCGCCCCCGCAAGGTGGGCTGCCCCCTCCAGGCGATCCCGGATCCGAGACCAAGCGATCATGGCTCAGAAACCCAACCCCAGCGGTCCCTCGCAGCGACAGCAGCGCGTGGCCGAGCTCGTCCGGCACGCCATCGCCGAGGTGCTTCAACGCGGTGACATCCAGGATCCCGTCCTCGGCTCGCACGTCATCACCGTGCCGGAAGTGCGGATGTCCCCGGATCTCAAGATCGCCACGGCCTACATCATGCCGCTCGGCGGGCTCGACGAGAAACCTGTCATCGCGGCCCTGGAGCGCAACAAGAAGGCGCTGCGCCAGGAAGTCGCCAGGCGCGTGAACCTGAAATTCGCCCCCGATCTCCGCTTCCTCCGTGACGAGACGTTCGACGAGGCGGATCGCATCGACGCCCTTCTCAGGAGCGAGAAGGTCCGGCGCGATCTTGAATCCCAGCCCCAGGATTCGGACGATCAGGACGGCGGCACTCAGAACTGACCATGGCGGCGATACAGATCGGCCCCAGCGATCCGACCCCTGCGTTACACCCCATCACGAACTGACCCTGGCGTAGATTAAGGATTTTCCGGCTGCAGAGGCCGTTGCTTCCATCTCGCCGCCGACGAGGACATCATGATCAACGATCCGACGATCGAGCATTCCGACGTCGCCTCCCCGCCGCCCCACCGTTCCGGCGAGGAAAGCCCCTCCAAAGGCCGCCGCCAGCAGCGGGGTCAAGGCTCCGATCGGCCCAAGCGCCGCGACGTGAACGGGTGGGTGATCCTCGACAAGGGGGTCGGCATGACGTCGACCCATGCGGTTGCCGTGGTGAAGCGCGCCTTCAACGCCAAAAAGGCGGGTCATGCCGGCACGCTCGATCCGCTGGCCTCCGGCATCCTGCCGATCGCCCTCGGAGAAGCGACCAAGACCGTTCCCTTCGTCATGGATGGCCGCAAGGCCTACATCTTCACCGTGACCTGGGGCATCGAGACGGATACCGACGATGCGGAAGGCCGTCCGGTTGCTACAAGCGACACGCGGCCGGATCGCGCCCTCGTGGAGGCAGCCCTCCCCGCCTTCATCGGCGCTATCGAGCAGGTGCCGCCGCGCTACTCGGCGATCAAGATCGCCGGCGAGCGCGCCTACGATCTTGCCCGCGACGGCGAAGTGGTGGAGCTGGTCGCGCGCCCGGTCCAGATCGACCATCTCGCGGTGGTGGAACACACGCCCGATCGCACCGTCATTTCAGCCGAATGCGGCAAGGGCACCTATGTGCGCGCCATCGCCCGTGATCTCGGCCGCGTGCTCGGATGTTACGGCCACGTCTCGGCGCTTCGCCGCACCCGCGTCGGCCCCTTCGCGGAAGCCGAATCCTGCCTCGTGGCCACTCTCGAAGAGGGCGGTCCGGACGGCAACGCCGCTCATCTCCGGCCCGTCGAAACGGCCCTCGACGCAGTCGTCTCGGTGGCTGTCTCGCGCGACATGGCGCTTCGTCTGATGCGGGGCCAGCCGGTACTCCTCCGGGGCCAGGACGCCCCCACGGAGGGCAAGGCTTTTGCCACCTGCGGCGGTATCCTCGTGGCCGTCGGTGACGTCGAGCGCGGCGAGCTCGTTCCGCATCGCGTATTCCACCTCGGCGGAACGGCACGCCAGGGTTGAGGGGATCGTCGCTTGCCGGCAGCAGCGATACCTTGCTGGTTCTGGTCTGCGGTAACACGACGAATGTCGTCTGTTTGGTTTACGGGTTGTTGACATTCATCAACATTGTCTCCCGCCGACTGCCGAGGGCCGGCGGGATTTAGTGTTCCGTTAGAAGGTTCATCCTACGCCTCGGTGCATGACCACCCGCATCAGACAGTCGGCGATGAATCTACTCGGTCGGTTTCGCAAGGAGACCGACGGTGCCATCGCCATTCTGTTCGCCCTGCTCTCGATTCCCCTGTTGATGCTGTCGGGGCTAGCGATCGATTACAGCGTGAACTCCATGGCCCAGCAAGGCCTCCAGGATGCCGCGGATTCCACCGTCATCTCATTGCTGAAGTTGCCGCTCTCCACCACGGATGCCGAGCTCCAGGCGAAGGCGGACAAACAGATCAGGGCCGCCGTTCCCAAACTAGTGGATGCAGGCACGACGGTCACCGCCACGCGCGTGGACAATACGATCACCGTGAAGGTGGTCGGCAAGAGTCCGACCAGCGTGTCCAAGATCGCCGGCTACAATGCCTTTCCCGTCTCGGTCACAGCCGCCGGCACGCGCGGATCCGGTAATCTCGAGATCGCCCTCGTACTCGACAATACCGGATCGATGAGCGGCGCGAAGATCACCAACCTGAAAGCGGCCGCCAACGACCTCGTCACGTCGCTGTTCAAAGAGGCCGACACCACCAAGCCCAACGCCCTCAAGATCGGAATTGTCCCGTTCTCGATGACCGTGAATGTCGGGCCTTCGAATGCGACCCAGTCGTGGATAGATAAGGATGCGAAGGCCTCCTATCACTCGGACATCTTCGTCTCGCCGGCGAACCGCCTGACCCTGTTCAGCCAGATGAAGGTCGCGTGGGGCGGGTGCGTCGAGAGCCGGCCGGCGCCCTACGACGTTCAGGACACGCCACCCTCGATCGCCACTCCCAACACTCTGTTCGTCCCCTTCTTCGCACCCGACGAGTCCGACAAGGACAATAACGCCGTCAACGATTATATGAACGATTACGTCACCACGTCGTCGGTGACCGACTACCGCACGCGACAGGGCCAGATTACGAAATATTCAAAGAACGCCATCTTACAAAAAGGTCGGATCAGCAGCAACATCCCCTATCTCTACGGGCCCAATTCCGGCTGCGAACTCCAGCCCATCACGCGCCTCACCACATCGCAATCGACGCTCACGAACGCGATCAACGCGATGACCGTGGTCGGCGACACGAACATCGCCATGGGGTTGGTCTGGGGATGGCACCTGCTGTCTCCGAACGCCCCCTTCGCTGAGGGTGTGCCCTATGACGACAAGAACACCCGGAAGTTCGTCGTCCTGATGACGGACGGGCAGAACACCTCCTATGTCGGATCGTCCGCGAACGCATCGATCTATTCCGGCCTCGGCTTCATCTGGCAGAACCGGATCGGGACCACGTCGACGAATACGACCACCCGCACGAACGCCATGAATGCCCGGCTGTCGACGCTCTGCTCCAACATGAAGAATGCCGGCATCACCATCTTCACGGTTCGCGTCGAGGTGACCGAGGGAACCAGCGACATCCTGCGCAACTGCGCCACCAGCACGGACAAGTTCTACGACGTCCAGAACTCGGCAACACTCACCGATGCCTTCAAGGCGATCGGATCACAGATGAGCGAGTTGCGGATTTCCCGATGAACGTCCGGGGACGCACTCGCCTGATCGTCCGCACGCTGCGGGAACTCCCAGGTGACCGAAGCGGTGCGACAGCCGTCGAGTTCGGGCTCGTCGGTATCCCCTTCTTCGTGCTGCTCGGCGCGATGCTGGAAGGCTTCATGTTCATGGTCGCCCAGGTCTCCTTCGACAACGCCCTGGACCGGGCCGCGCGTGCCGTCTTCACCGGCACGTTTCAACAGGGGTCCAACGGCAGCGACCCGGCGGCCCGCCTCATCCAGGAGATGTGCAAGGACGCCACGCTGTTCACGTGCAACGCGGCGAAGATCAAGCTCGAGGTCACCACCGCGGATGCGGACGACGCGCCGGTGACCTGCTCTCCCTACGACAGCACGAGCCAGTCGATCTCGGCGGGTTTCGGGACCAAGTTCCAGTGCCCCAATGGCGACGATATCGTCACGATCTGTGCCATGGCTGCGATCCCGCGCTATTTCCCGACATCGAAACTGACCTTACCGCCACTCCCGAACAACGAGCAGATGATTCGGTCGATGGTTGTCTTTCGTGCGGAGCCATACGCGCAGGGAAAATGTCAGGCGAATTGATGCGGGCCGTCATTCTCTGCCGGCGGTTCGTCATCGAGCGATCGGGTGTTTCCGCCGTGGAATTCGCACTCGTGGCACCGGTGATGATCCTGCTGTTCATGGGAACGATCGAACTGCCTCGTGCCTACACGACCGGGCAACATGCCAACCGCGCCGCTCGCTCGATGGCGGATCTGATCTCACGCAAGACCCTGACCGCTCAGGAGGTGGACGGCGTCTACAATACGGGCCGCAACATGATGGCGCCGTACGATGCCACCGACGCGAAGATCGTCCTGACGGCGGCGGGCGTCTATCAGCAGAAAGACGGTTCGTTCAAAGCCAAGGTCTGCTCCAGCACGGCGGTGAATGCCCAGAAATACGCGGCTTCCACGGACCTTGGAGCACCGCCACCGTCGGAGGCGGTCGACAAGGCCCGCTACGTCATCGCCAAGATGACGATCGAATATAGGCCCATCTTCGACATCTTCCCGGCGCTCACCTCCTTCTCGTTCGAGAAGGAGGTGACTTGGCCCGTCCGAGCGATGAACGGAAAGCCGATCATCCTGCCCGGTGGTGTGGCCTGCCCGGCGACGTGATTCGCGAAGGGCATGGCGGATTCAGGGACCCGCCCGGATTGACGGTCAGCGAGCCGGCAGAGCCGTCTCGATCACCCTCGCCCAAAGCGAGGCCCCATAGGGAATGGCGGCATCGTTGAAATCGTAATGCGGATGGTGGAGCCCAGCGCTGTCCCCGTTCCCCATGAAGATGTAGGCACCGGGCCGGTGGGCCAGCATGTAGGAGAAATCCTCTGCCGCCATCATCGGCGCCACATCCCGCTCCACATGGCTGTCTCCGACCATCCCTGCCGCCACGTCTGCGATGAATTCCGCCTCGGCCGGGTGGTTCTCCGTCACCGGATATCCGCCGCTGTAATCCACACGGGCGATGGCCCCGTAGGCGGCGGCCGTGTTCGTGACGATGGCATCGATGCGCTCCAGCATGGTGGCGCGTACCGTCTTCGAGAGCGCGCGCATGGTGCCCCGCATGGTCACCTGCTGGGGCAGGACGTTGAAGGCGTCTCCGGCCTCGAGGGCACAGACCGACACGACACCGCTTTCGAGGGGGTTCACGCTGCGCGCCACGACCGATTGCAGCGCGACGACGATGTGGCTCGCCACCAGCACGCTGTCGATAGCGAGATGCGGCTGCGCCGCGTGGCCGCCGCGCCCTTCGATCGTGATGGTGAAGCGGTCTGTGGAGGCCATGATCGGGCCGGGACGGATTGCGAAACGGCCGAGTTCCAATCCGGGGATGTTGTGCAGGCCGTAGACGGTCTCGACGCCGAACCGTTCCATCATGCCGTCGCGGACCATCGCCTCGCCGCCACCGCCGCCTTCTTCGGCTGGCTGGAAGATCATCACCGCCGTGCCGTCGAAATCGCGTGTCTCGGCGAGGTACTTCGCGGCACCGAGAAGCATCGCGGTATGACCGTCATGGCCACAGGCATGCATCCGCCCCGGCACGGTGGAGCGGTAGGCGAGATCGCGCACCTCCTGGATCGGCAGCGCGTCCATGTCCGCGCGCAGCCCGATGGCACGGTTCGAACCGTGCGAGCGCCCGCGAATGATCCCGACGACTCCCGTCCGGCCGATTCCCGTGGCGACCTCGTCGCAACCGAAATCCCGAAGCTTTTCGGCGACGAAGCCGGCCGTGCGATGGACGTCGTATTGCAGCTCCGGATGGGCGTGGAGGTCGTGCCGCCATGCGGTGATCTCATCCGCCAGGGCTGCGATCCGGTCGACGATGGGCATGGTTCACGTCTCTTGCGCGTCTTGGCTCGTCTCGGGCCGAGCTCGTCGACCATAGCGCATACCAGCAAGGGCGAGGCCATTTAGATCGATTTCAAAGGGCGCGGATGACGGATCATGTGCAGAACGTGATGGCTGATGCTAGCGGGAGGGCGGCCTTGCCCGCACGGGCCGTCGTGGAGCCGGCGCATGAGCGGCGGCGAGATCGTCGAGGATCGGGCAATCGGGGCGGGCATCGCCGCTGCAATGGTCCGCGAGCGACGCCAGAGTTCGGGCCATGGCCTCGAGCTCGGCGATGCGGCGCCGCAGGTCCGCAACGTGATGCAGGGCCAAGGCCTTCACCTGGGCGCTGGCGCGGCTGCGATCCTGCCAGAGGGCGAGAAGGCCGGCGATGTCCTCGACGGAGAAGCCGAGATCGCGGGAGCGGCGCACGAAACGCAAGGCGTGCAGATCCTCCTCGCCATACAGCCGGTAGCCGGACGTCGTCCTGCCGGCTGGCGGCAACAGGCCGATTTCCTCGTAGTACCGGATCATCTTGGCCGAGACGCCGGTGGCCTTTGCCGCCACGCCGATGGTGACGGCACCGCTCATCCCAGGCCTCCCACGCGGCGTCCCGCATTACGAAGGCGGAGGGCATTGGCGAGCACGAACACGCTCGACAGCGCCATGGCGCCCGCGGCCAGGACCGGCGAGAGCGACGGACCGCCGAACGCATGGAGCAGCCCCGCCGCCACGGGAATCAGCGCGACGTTGTAGGCGAAAGCCCAGAACAGGTTTTGCGTGATGTTCCGCATCACCGCGCGCGACAGGCCGATGGCTGAGACGATGCCGGACAGTGCCCCCGACATCAGCACCACGTCCGCGCTCTCCACGGCGATGTCCGTACCCGTCCCGATGGCGAGGCCGATTTCGGCCTCCGCGAGGGCCGGAGCATCATTGATACCGTCCCCGACGAAGGCCACGGGACCGAACCGGGCGCGCAAGTCCCGCACGGCCTCGACCTTGCCGCCGGGAAGCACCTCGGCGACGATCTCGGCAATCCCCAGCCGGGCCGCGACCCCAGAGGCCGCTCCCCTGGCATCCCCCGTGACCATGGCCACGACGAGACCCTGTGCCTTCAGGGCCGAGACGGCCTCGGCTGCACCCGCCTTGATCGGGTCCGATACGGCCACGAGGGCGGCGAAGCGACCGTCGATGGCAACGTAAAGGGGGCTCTTTCCCTCACCCTCCAATCGGGATGCCGCCTCGGCGAGGCCGGCCATGGCGATGCCGTACCTGTCCAGATGGCGCCGTGCGCCGACGATGATCGTCTGCCCCCCGACGCTCCCCTCGACGCCGTGGCCCGGCACGGCTTCGAAACGGTCTACGGGAAGCAGGGAAACGCCCCGTTCACCGGCCGCCTCGACGATGCTGCGCGCGATAGGATGTTCGGACCGTGCTTCCACCGAGGCTGCGAGCCTCAGCACCGCGTCCGGCTCGAAGCCGGCCGCCGTGAGGAAATCGGTGAGGGTGGGCCTGCCATCGGTGAGGGTTCCGGTCTTGTCGAAGGCAACGACCTTGGCGTCGCGCAGGGCCTGTAGCGCCGCGCCGTTGCGGAAGAGCACGCCGAGCTCCGCCGCGCGCCCCGTGCCGACCATGATCGAGGTCGGCGTCGCCAGCCCCATGGCGCAGGGGCAGGCGATGATGAGGACGGCGATGGCGTTGACGAGGGCGAAGCCCATTGCGGGACTCGGACCGAAGGCGAGCCATCCGACGAAAGTCATCAGGGATGCGGCGATGACGGCCGGGACGAACCAGCCGGTGACCCGATCGATCAGGGCCTGGATCGGCAGCTTGGCGCCCTGCGCCGCCTGGACCATCCCCACGATCTGCGCCAGCACCGTACGCGCGCCGATCGTGTCCACGCGCAGATCGAAGCCGCCATTGGTGTTCAGCGTGCCGCCGACCGTGCGGTCGCCCTCGCGCTTCCGCACGGGCAAAGGTTCGCCGGTGACCATGCTTTCGTCGACGAAGCTCTCCCCCGCAACGACCACGCCGTCGGCGGCGATGCGCTCGCCGGGGCGGATGCGGACGATATCGCCGAGCCGAAGGGACGCGAGGGGAATGTCGCTTTCGCGACCCTCCCGCATGACGCGTGCGGTCGCCGGCGCGAGTCCGACGAGGCGCGCGATGGCCGCGCCGGTACGCCCTTTGGCGCGAGCCTCCAGCAGGCGGCCGAGGAGAATCAGCGTGACGATGAGGACGGCAGCCTCGAAATAGAGATGGGCCGTCCCGGGCGGCAGAACCTGCGGCGCGAGGGTCGAGACAAGGGAATACGAATACGCGGCCCCCGCGCCGAGGGCGACGAGGGCGTTCATGTCCGGATGCCCCTTCACCAGGGCCGGAAAACCCTGCCGGAAGAAGCGCCGTCCGGGCCAAGCGAGGACGAGAGTGGCGAGAACGGCCTGAAACAGGCCGGCCGCCGTGCCGAGATGAGCCTGGACCGCCTCACCAAATCCGGGGACGAGATGCCCCCCCATGTCGAGGACGACAATCGGCGCCGACAGGGCGGCGGAGATGACGGCATCGCGCCGGAGCTCCGAAGCCTCGCGCTCGTGCCGATCCGCGGGCACTCCTCCCTTCACCTCGCCAACGGGAGTGGCCTCGTAGCCAGCGGTCTCGACAGCCTTTACGAGATCCGCAACGTCGACCGCCCCTTCCGCATGGCGCAGCGTGGCGCGCCCGGTGGCGAGGTTCACATTGGCGGTGCTTACCCCGTCGAGGGCGAGAAGCGCGCGCTCCACGCGGCCGACGCAGGACGCGCAGGACAAGCCGCCGACGGACAGCTCCGTGACGGTCTCGGGCACCTCATAGCCAACTCTGCGAATAGCGGCGACGACGCTTGCCGGGTCGTCGTTCAGTGTCAGGCTGACCCGCCCGGTGGCGAGATTGACGGCAACGTCAGATGCACCGGGAAGAGCGGCAAGAGCGCGCTCGACGCGACCGACGCAGGACGCGCAGCTCATGCCGACGACCGGAAGGTCGAGACGACGTCCCCTGACGGGGTGCTGCTTGGGGGAAGCGATCACGGTATCCATACGAGCCTATGTGGGGCTTCCCATCGTGGGAAGGTCAAGGCTGCGACGCATGGCTCATCGCGTCGCGTGCACATAGCGTCCGGGGCGTTTCCGCGTCATAGGAAGGCGATGATACAGCCTCTCGACACCTGCATGCGAACCTTGAGCGCGCTGATCACCTCCGACATCCCGGCGGGTGAGGCCGAGGCCAATGCCTGCATCGAGACCTATCTCGCGACGTTTCCCGGTCCGGCGAAGCAGGTGGCGGCCCTGAGCATGCTCGACCATGCGGTCGACCAGCGCTTGAGCCCCTCCCCCTTCCTGCCCGTGCTGAAGGCGATCATTGAGGCGCAGTACCGGCGCCTCGGCACCAGCCGGAACTGAACGGCCAGGGCCACGGTCAGAGGGTCGTAGACGTTTCGTCACCAGCCTGCCGTTCCGGTAGCAGCGCGCGGACGGTGGTGCCCCGGTCCGGCTCGCTCTCGATGACGAGCTTGCCACGGTGGCGGTTGACGATGTGTTTGACGATGGCGAGGCCGAGGCCCGTCCCGCCCTTCTGCCGGCTCGAGGCCACATCCACCCGGTAGAACCGCTCCGTCAGACGGGGAATGTGTTCGGGCGCGATACCCGGCCCATCGTCCCGCACGCTGAGCGCGATCTGCGGCTTTCCCGACGCCGGGCGAAGGGTCCGTTCCAGACCGACGACGACGTTGCCGCCCCCGTACTTCACCGCATTCTCCACGAGGTTCTCGACCACGCGGGCGAGTTCGTCGCGCTCGCCGAGCACCGGATAGGTGGCATCCGGCGCGTCGAGGGTGATGCTCACGCCGCGCTCGCGGGCCAGCGGCCCCTGCATGTCCACCATCTGCCGCGCGATCTGACCGAGATCGACGACCTGCGTCGGCGGGACGTGCTCGCGCAGTTCGATGCGCGAGAGCGAGAGCAGGTCGTCGATGAGGCGCGTCATGCGCTGCGCCTGGGTCTTCATGATGCCGAGGAACTTCTCCCTGGCCGGCGCATCGGCCTTGGCCGGCCCCTGCAGGGTCTCGATGAAGCCGAGGAGGGAGGCGAGCGGCGTGCGAAGCTCGTGGCTGGCATTGGCGACGAAATCGACCCGCATCGCCTCAAGGCGACGCGCCGCCGTGAGATCGCGCAGGAACAAGACGACGTTGGGCTGTCCGCCCCCCGGGCCGTCCGGCATCGGCAATGCGCCGATCTGCACCTCGAACGCACGCTCGGTCGGCACACGCGTCGTGTAGAGGGTCTTCAGTGGGGCACCGGTGCGGAGCACCTCCTCGATCCCGTCGAGAACGTCCGGTGCCCGTAAGGCAAAGGAAAGCGGGTGCTTGAGCTTGAGGGCCGGTAGGAGCGTGCGCGCGGCCGGGTTGACCTCGATGACCACGCTGCGCCGATCCACCAGGATCACCGGGTCGGGGATGTTGGCCAGAAGGGCCTCGGCGATGGAATGGCGCGTGCGGGCGGCTGCCTCGGGCGGGGCCACCCTCCTCGGCCGGCTCAGGCTGCCGACGAGGCCACCAATGACGATTGCCACCGCGCCCGCGGCGACGATGGCGGCAAGGTCACCTCTCACGCTCGAGGCGACGACCGTGATCGTGGCAGCGATGCCTGCGCCGATCCAGGCCGATCTTCGCGCGCCACGGGCCATCGCTCACCGCTCCTTGGCCCAAGACACCGCTCAGGAGCCGCTTGACGCGGATGGCGAAGCCCCGCGCACGCGCCGGACGATCTCATAGACGCCGAGCATCGCCAGGGCGACCACGAAGGGAACGAGGTAGTAGCAGACCCGGAACAGCAGCAGCGAGCCGAGGACCTGATCTCGCGGCAGGCTCGACAGGGCGAGCAGGATCGTCGCCTCGAAGACCCCGAGCCCGCCCGGTGCGTTAGAGGCGATGCCGAGCATGGCCGCCAGGACGTAGACGCCGACGAAGGTGGTGAATCCGATGGTCGAACCAGCGGGGAGCAGGACATAGAGCGTCGCCGCCGCAGCGCAGACGTCACCGATGCCCACCACCATCTGGCTCATCGACACCGTGGCGCCAGGCAGTTCGAGGGACCAGCCCTTGACCCTGACATGGCGGCGCTTGAGCGAGACCCAACCGAGATAGCCGAACACCATGAGTAGGGCCGCAAAGCCCACGCCTTGGTTCAGACGGATGCTGGTGAAGGTGAGCGCCGCCAGTTGCCCCGCCTCGACCACGAGGCTGAGACCGAGGACGACCCCCATGCCGAGCCAGAAAGTGAAGCCAGCGATGACGGTGAGCGCCGCGATCTTCGCCGCGCTCAGACCTTTCTTCGAGTAGATCCAATAGCGGATCGTTCCCGCCGTCAGGAGCGGGAAGCCGAGGGTAAAGCTAACCGCGTAGCTGGTGAACGAGGCGAGCGCCGTCGTCCTGTAGGGGACTTTGATCTTGAGCTGTCGCAGGGCGAGGGCGTCGTAGCAGGTAAGGAACAGATAGCTCACGCCGACGAACAGGAAAGCGAAGCCGAGCTGTTCGCCGGTGGCCGCCGTCAGTGCCGCATGCAGCTCGGCCCAGGTGACCTGCTGCGACAGCTTCCACAACACGCCGAGTGACACCGCGAAGATGACGATGCTGGCGGCGGTGCCGAGCCAGGCGTAGCGATTCCTGTAGGAGCGCTTCGGCGCTGGCGGAGCGCAATCCTCCGTTTCGGCCGTCGTCACGGCGTCGGCCGGCTTCACGTCGGCCCGCCGATGATGGTCTCCCGCAAAGTTCATGTCGTCGGCGTCCGCCTCCGCCGGCCTTCCCGCCCAACCTCGACGGCGGCGTGGATTGGGACCGAGCTTTTGCCGGACCGCGGCCCGTGCCCCGGCATTTAGGGTCTTTGCGTCCGGATGGCCAGTCACCTCGGCCCCTCCGCTGGTGAAGTCCGGTATGAGAGTAGCTTCGCCGCGGCTTGGGCCAGCCCCTCGACGATCCGCTGAGCCACCAGGGGGGAGGTGCAGACGAAGGTCGGGCTCGGATGTGGAATGGCGAGAACCGGTATCCCCGGCCGGAGCCGTGAGAGTGGTTCGCGCGACAGGCCGGCCACGCGCCCGGCAAGCACCACGACGGCGAGGGACGGAAGCAGATCGATGAGCGGCGCGAGGTAGACGGCGGCGGACGCGATCTCGGCTTTCCTCGGTGCCCGGTTGAGGGCGCCGGGCGCGTGGATGACCCAGGGAACGGCGTTCCAGATGAGGCTGTCGCGCCGTGCGATACCGGCCTCCGCCATGAACCGGAACAGGTTAGCGGCGGTGCCGGTGGGGTTGTCGCGCGAGACGATGCCGGTGCGGCCGATGCCCGGACCCGGTGTCTCCAGCAGCAGGAGAAGCCGTGCGCCGATCCCACCATCGTGCGGATCGGGGTCCGGCACGGCCGCGGACCGTTCCGCCGCGATCCGTCGCGCCAGCGCTTGCAAGGGCGCCACATGCGCCGCATTTCGGCGTGCGCGACGGACAGCGAGCTGCTCCGGATCGGCGAGGCTCCTTGGCCGGATCACGTCAGCCTCGGGCGGCATGGTCCTCGAACAGGGCGGCAACATCGGCGGACAATGTCCCGGCAAGGCGGAACCGCTCAGTCCTCGCCTCGCCCGCCAGACGACCCATCAACCCTTCCACTCCACCGAACTGGAACGCGAGCTGGGTCGCATAGGCCGAGCAGGAGGCACCCTTCCGCGCCTCGGCCATCGCCGAATAGCGACACGCGCGCTCCGGCAACGCATAAAAATCTCGCTTGAACGGCTCCTTCGGCGCAGCGTCGCGAACGGTATAGGGAAAATCACGCCACCACAGAATCGGAACGGTCCATCGCGCTTGGCTCATGGCGCGGACCAGCTGGACGTGATCGACATGGCCGCCGACGGCCTGCGGGGCGAAGACGAGATCGGGAGAGAGGTCGCCGACGAGGCACGAAACCGCATCGCCGAGGGTATCGACGATGTCGTCGTCGCCGCGAGGTTCGGCGAAGAGCTCCGGTGCGGTGCCGTAGCCGCGATGCGGCGCTTCCCGAAACGGCATGTGCAGAGGCGGCGCGATCCCGAGCGCTTCGGCCGCGTGCCGATCCTCGTCCCGCCGGAGCGCCATGTAGTCGATCTCCGGACCCAGGCCTTTGTCGGTCTGGCAGGCGAGGGCAAAACCCTTCGGATCGGCGACGGTGGCGGTGAAGATCGTCGCCATCACCACCTTCCAGCCAGCTTCGGCCAGGGTCGCCAGGGTTCCCCCGCATGAGAAGGCGGCATCGTCGAGATGGGGTGAGAGCGCGAGGGCGACGGGCATAGTCAGAGCAGGTGGGGCTCGGCGCGGAACCGGCAGGCGGGATCATGCGGAAGGGTGTCCGCGAAGTCAGTCCGGGGACGCTCGCCCGCGACCTCGGCATAGACGTCCATGATCTGGCGGCCGACCGCCGTCCAGGAATAGACGCGGCGGCACTCGTCGAGTCCGTCCCGGGCGAGACGCCGGCGCAAGGGCTCGTCCTCGATGACGCGCCGGAGCGCATCGGCGAGGGCTTCCACGTCGCCGGGCTGGACCAGCAATCCGTTCTCACCGTCGCGCAAGCAGTCGGACACGCCCACCGCATGGGTCGAGACCACGGCGAGCCCCGCAGCCATGGCCTCCAGGATGGTGTTGGAAAAGCCCTCGGCATAGGTCGGCGAGACGAAGACGTCAGCCTGCCGGTAGAGGTCGGGTACGGTGTGGTAATCCGCGTAGCCCGTGAAGCGGATCTCGGCCTCGGAAAAGTTCAGCTCTGCCGCACGGGCCTTCGAGGAATCCACGTCGGGCCCGATGCCGGAGACGATCGTCTCGAATGGGACCCCGCGCGAACGCAGCAGGCCGAGCGCGTCGATGAAGTCGAGGACGCCTTTCCGGCGGTCGACCCGGCCGTGATAGAACAGCCGCACCGGCCCCGCATGCCCGGCGACACCGGGCGTGAAGCGCGCCGTGTCGACGGCGCCGGGCACGATGGTGAAGCGGTCCGGGTCGGAGCCCAGCCGGTCGCAGACCTCCTCCACGAAGGAGCGGCCGCCGATGAGGAGGGCGTTGGCATGGGCCAGCACCTCGCACATGGCGACGCGATGGGTCTCGCAGCACGAGCCGACCCAATGGCCGTCACCGCCCTGGATCGAGACGACGTTGGGAACGCCGATCCGCTTCGAGGCGAGCAGCGTCGCCCAGCCGGTTGGATAGCCGTATTGGGCGTGGAGAAGATCGAAGCGCTGACGTGCGTGCTCGGCCACGATGGTCTCCACCATCGTCTCGATGTCGCGTTCGAAATCGCCGTTCGTCTGCTCGCCCACCTGTTCGAGGCCGAGAACGCGCACGCCCGGCACGGAGGGCGGCGGGCCACCCCCATAGACGCGGGTACCGAATTCATCGCCCCGGTACTGGCTGATCATCGTCACGTCATGGCCGGCATCGACCAGTTCACGCAACAGGTTCTGCGCGTACACGCTCATGCCGGAAATCGCCGGGAAATAGCGGCGGCTGACGAAGCAGATCCTCACGCGTTCACCTCTGCCTTGTGGTTGCGGCAGGTCCGCAGGTAGTCCAGCGATTTCGGCACGATCACATCGGCGCGGTGGCTCTCGCGGGAGAGTTCGACGCAGACGAGGCGCTGGAAGCCGATGGCGTCGAGGGCGTCGAGCACACCGGCGACCTCCATGTCGCCCTCACCGAAGGGCAGGTGGATATGCTCGCCCCGCGCCATGTCCTCAATGGCGACGGTGCCGATCACGTCGGCGAATTCCGCCACGGCCGCCGCCGGATCGCGCTCGCCGGTCACGAGGCAATGGCCGGTATCGAGGGCGAGCCTCAAGCCTTCGATGTTCAAGGCGGCGAAATCGTCCAGGGTCTCCACCAGCATGCCGGGTTCCGGCTCGAGGCAGGCGACGATGCCCTGCTCACGGGCATAACCCACGATCTCGGCGACGCCATCGCCGAGCCAGAGGCGGGCCTCTTCCCGGTCGATGCCGGATCTCGGAACGCCGGCCCAAAACGACACGGCTTCCGAATGCAGGATCACGGCGATGTCCACCGCCCGCTTGAGGAACCCGATGCGCCGGGCGCGCCCGGAAGCGTCCGCGCTCACGAGGGTCGGCTCGTGCTTCGCCCTTGGGTCGAGGAGGAAACGGGCACCGGTCTCGATGACGCTGCCGAGGCCGAGCCGTTGCAGCCGGCTCGACACGCGCTGGGCCTCCTGGACCCAGTTCTCGGCGAACGGATCGAGATGGTGGATGTCGAGAGTCAGTGCCACGCCCTGGTAGCCGGCATCGGCGATGAGATCGATGGCGTCGTCCAGGCGATGGTTGGCCATGCCGTTGGTGTTGTAGGCGAAACGAAGGGTCATGCCGCCCTCCCCTGCTGTTCGAGGCGGAACGGCGCGTGATGCGATTCCGGCTCGCGGTAAAGCGGGTAATGCCGCCCAACGATCTCGTCGGCCAGGGCCACGTCGAAGAGCGGCTGGCCACCGAGACGATCGAGCGCTTCGGGGGTGAGAAGCACGGGGAGCTTCGTCTCGCTGGCCTCACCGAACGTAATCAGCGGATGGTCCCGCTCGATCAGTTTGGCGGCGTTGCGCTCGCCGATGCGGTGATAGCTCATCGTCTCGACTTCCAACCCTGGTACGATCGCCTTGACCACGCCGACGCTGCCGCCTGGCGGAGAGCAATCGACGTAGAGAACGTCGAACCCGGCTTCTTCGAGACGCTCGCGGGCGATCCGTCCACGGGCATGGCCGTCGGGGGCCTCCGTCGTCGGCAGGTCCGTGAACGCCTTGGTGCTGCGCTCGGAATAGACCGTGTCCTTCAGAACGTCGCGCAGCCCCTCCGGCGGCAGGACGATCCATTCGAGCATGGCTTTCAGGGCGCGGCTCTCCTCCAGATCGAGGCTCGGCAGAGCCTTCTGGATGAAGGCGTTGACGTAGCCCGGCGGCGTCACCCGTTCGGCGAAGGAAAGTGGGCCGTGGCCGAAGGCCTTGCGCACGCGGGCCGCCTGGAATTCGAGGAGCGCCTTGCGCAGGGCCCGCTCACGGTCCGGATCACAGGCCTCGCCGCAGGCGGAGAGGGCCACGGGGACCGGAGCGTCGGCGGGGTTCCGGTCGTGGCCGACGACGTAGATGTTGGTGAGACCGAACTGGTCGGTGGCGAATTTCGGCAGCGCCCGGATGCCGAGATCGTCGAGACGGGCGAGCATAGCCCTGTTTTCCGGGCCGATCCCGTCGAGATCGAGCATCACGCCCTGGTCGAGGGCGCGGAACAGGAGGCCGTTACCGTCGCGCTGGAGCAGTTCGAGCAGGCCGTGGCCGAGGGCGAACTCCACATCCGGCCCGGCGCCGAGGCCGTTGGTGATGAGGTTGGTGAAGGGCTTGTAGCCCTCCGACAGTTCGAAATAGTCCGTGGCCGCGATGTCGAGGGGCATCAGAACGGTCTCGCCCGTGCGCGCCCGGACGCTCGGCGTCCATTCGAGCACCGTGTCGCGGCCGACCGGGGAGCCTGCGGGCAGACACAGGGTGAGCGGATCGGCGACTGAGCCAATGCCGAAGACCTTGGTCAGGTCGTGGTAGGAGCCTCGCTCCTTCTTGCGCGGCATGACCGCCAGAGACGGCATCAGGTTCTCGGCTATCTCGGCCACCGCGCCGATCAGCGCCTCGTCGTCGGTGGCGCCGTAGCCGATACCGCTCGGCATGGCGCCGACGAAGAACGGATCGTCGAGGAACAGCGAGACGAACCAGACAGGGATGCCGGTCCGGTCGAGAGGGGCCAGGGGGAAGCCGACGATGCGCCCCTTCGGCAGGATGTCGAGATAAGCGCGCACGGGCTCGGGCAGCGACGCGGGCAGCCCCTCGATGACCCGCGGGCCGCCATAGGTGTAGGGCCGGGGAGACTTAATGCGCGGGTCGCGCGCCCGGGCGTCCTGATCGTGTTCGCTCATGTCGGTCGTCCCTCAGTTCAGGATAGTCCCACCCATCGACCTCATCCTGAGGTGCCGCAGCCTCGCTGCGGCCTCGAAGAAGGCCTCCAGGACCGAAAGCGATCCCTGGAAGTCTCTTTCGAGGCTGCTTCGCAGCACCTCAGGATGAGATCCGGGGTGGGAAGCAAGTAGGCGTCGCGGTCCGCATTCTAGTCCTCGACGACCCGAGCGGTCCGGCAACCTTCGTAAGCTCGCGCCAGGAGCCGCATCGTGTGAAGGTCGCGCTCGGCACTGTAGGCGTCGCGCTCGGCGGGCCGGCGCAGGGCGGAGCCGAAGGCGCGGACCTGTTCGAGGAAGGGCGAGGCCTCTGCGTCGAAGGAGAGGGCTTGCGCCTGCCCGCTGACACCGTCGGTGAGGCTGAGCGTGCCGCCCGCCACCTGCCCCATCGTGTCGATGGCGGTGAGGGCCCCCTTGGTGCCGATCACTTCGAGGCGGCGGCGCGGCAGCGCGTCAGGGCAATTGTAAGCGACGTGAAGGTTGGCGAGGATGCCGGAGCCGGTACGGCCGATGAGAAGCGCGCCGTCGTCGACAGCGTAATCCTGCGCCCTCGCCTGGGTCAGAGCGGCGATGTCCTCTATCGATTCGTCAAGGAGGAAATCAACGAGGTCGATGCCGTGGGGTGCCAGATCCATCAGCGCCCCGCCGCCGGCCTTCAGCGGGTCGATGCGCCAATTGTCCTGGCCGGCGAAGGACGTCCAGGCGCGGTCGAGCCAACAGGCATAGACGATGCGGATCGTGGTCACGGCGCCGATGCGGCCCTGGCGGATCGCGTCGCGCATGGCCCGGTGCGCCGGGTGGTGACGCTGGTCGAAGGCGGTGCCGTAGAAGATGCCGCCTTTGCTAACCGCAGCGACCATCGCCTCGGCGTCGGAGAGCGAGGCCGCCATCGGCTTTTCGCAGAGCACCGCCTTGCCCGATGCGGCGAGGGCCTCCACCGCCTCTCGGTGGAGGTGGTTCGGGGTCGCCACGTAGACCGCCTCGACCTCCGGCTCAGAGAGCAGACCGGCGATGTCGGCATGAGTGCGCGCGCCCTCGGCCTCGGCCGCCGCGCGCGAGGCTTGCCCGGAATCGGACACGGCAACGAGCCGATGCCCCGCCGCGCGGATGCCCGGAGCCATGTAATCCCGCGCGACCCAGCCGTACCCGACGATGCCCCAACCGATCGAATCGCCCATCACCAGCGCTCCGGCAGGTCGACGAACTCGCGGCGGCGGACACGGTCCTCGTGGGGCGATTGCTCGCCGCCGACCCAGTCGAGGATCTCGGGTCCGTCCGAATGCGACGGATAGGTGACCCGGGACGCGTATTCCGCCTCGTAGCGTTCGGAAGGCCAAGCGACGGTGTAGCCGCCCGCCGGGTCGGGCTCATAGAGAGGGTTGAGGCGAAGCGACGTTCCCTCGCTCGGCCAGGTCAGACCATCGAGGATGGCGCGCGGGGCTGGCCTCATTCCGGCGCCGGCGACCACGGAGAACGCCTCCACATGTCGCAGGTCGGCCGGGCGCCGTGGCGACGGCGCGCGCTTCTCGACGAGGGCGCGGGTGAGTTCGTCGTCATCATAGACGAGCGCGTCCGGAAACAGCTCCTCGATCTCGTCCGCCGAGACCGCACGACCGGCCGAGAAGCCCGGCCGCTCGGAATTGTGAATGTGGCTGAGAACGAGCCAGCCATCGTCGCCGGCATTCTGGCGGAGGCATTCGAGCACGGCCGGCTTGTCGTCGAGGAAATAGAACGCGTCGTTGCAGACGACGAGATCCACCGGCGCACCCGGGATCGGCCAATGCGGCGAACCGGCGTCAAAACAGACGAACTGCGCCGTCTCGCCGACGACCCAATGGCGCGCCACCCAAAGCTTGGCGAAGACGACGTCGGCGCCCGCTACTTTGACGCCGCGCGCCTGGATCTCGCGCAGATAATGGCCGATGCCGCAGGCGAATTCGAAGACGCAGAGGGGGTCGTTCCAATGCGCTTCGAGGAGCGTCAGCCCGGCGAGGTAGGTCGGGTCGGTCCAGCGATGCAGGAAGTAGTCGCCGACCCGGCCCCAGCCGAGAAGACGCACGGCGTCGCGCAGACTGGCCTTGCTGCGGTCGCGGACGAGGGCATGGAGGTCCAGGGGATCGGCCGGCGGGCCGGTCCACCAATCGTCCTGATCGGCAAGGAGACCCTCCAGGGCGAGATCGTCCTGACCGTTGTCGAGCAGGGCGAGCGTAGATTCGACGAGGTCGTCGCGCCCGGTCCGGAGGTAGGGAATGCCGTCCACGACGGGCCAGCGCGCATTCGTCTCCACGTCGCGCAGGGAATGCGGCGTGTCGACTTTGAGCGCGTGCCCCGTGTGGGGGGAAAGGAGGTCGAATGGAATCATGACACGCGGCCCATCCTGCCGCTGCAAACCATCACGGGATTCGCATGTCCCTGAGGACACGGTCGTGGAAGCCCTTCACCGGGCCGGCATGGACCAGTTCCATGTCGTCGAGCACGGTCGTCATGGTCAGGGACGCGGCCTTAAGGTGTTGGGAAATCTGAAGAACCCGGTCGATGCAATCGGCGGCGTGGAAGGCGCGACCCTCGGCCGTCGCATCGTCGGGCAGGACGGCGCGCGCCCGCTCAACGGTCTCGCGCAAGGGGGCGTCCAACTCGTCGAGAGCCCATTGCGTGGTCCGCGCCATGATTGGAGCGAGGTGGTCGCCGAGCAGCATTTCGCCGGTGAAACCGGCATCGGGCATTGCCGCGTTGTGGAAGTGGTGGCTCATGGCCGCCAGGAAGACGAGGGTGGGGTCGGCCCGGTAGAACGGGCTCAGCACGACCCCGTAGACCGCCACCATCAGGCAATGTTCGGCATGGTTTTCCGGCGGTTCGAGCAGGATGCGAGGCTTGCCGGGACAGGTCACGCCGGCCCTCGGCTGGTGGCTCAGTGCCGCCACGAAACCCGGTAAAGGACCGCCATGCACCACCCCGTTCGTGCGCAACGCGACGGCCATACGCCGTTTCAGATCGGGGTCGACCGTGGCGGTGACGGCGTCGAGTCCGGACGTGAGAACGTCGCCGATTTCCGCCTCGCCGAGACCGGTGGAGGCGAGGAAAGCGGCGTCGAGGTCACAGAGCCGGGAGGCCGCGAGCGCCTTGGCGGTGATGTCGATGGCGACCGTCTCGGGATCGGCGCCACCGGTCAGGGCCGACCAGCCTTGAGCGAACAGCCGCTCGGCGATGGAGCCGATGCGCCCGGCCGAATGCACGCGCTTGAGGTCGTTGAGCTCGACGAACAACTCGCGCAACGCGAAGGGGGCAGCCATGCCGCCCCCCGTATCGGACGAGGTCATTGCTGGCCGCCGAGCCACTCGAGCAGCATGTGCTGCTGCTTGCCGAAATCGTGCTCCGGCCCATGGCCGTTGGCGACCATCGGCGCCTTGAAGAACGAGGACAGCTGCTCCTGCGGGCCGCTCTCGCCGCGCTTCTTGGCGAGGTCGAGAACGCGGGCGATCTCGATCACCAGGGGTGCGGCGAGGATGGAATCCTTGCAGAGGAAGTTGACCTTGATCTGCATCCGCTGACCGAGGAAGCCGGTGACGTCGATATTGTCCCAGGCTTCCTTGTCGTCGCCACGCGGACGGTAATAGTGGATGTGGACCAGATGGTCCTCGACCGGATAGCCGAGGATCGAATCCAGCACCGTACCCTTGGTGTTGAGCTTCGACTGGAGCGAATCCTTGTCGTTCAGGGCGAGACCGTCGCGGTTACCGAGGATGTTGGTGGAGAACCAACCATCCACGTGCAGGGCACGGGCCTTGAGGGCCGGCGCCAGGACGGTCTTCATCATGGTCTGGCCGGTCTTGCCGTCCTTGCCCGCCAACGGCACGCCGTTCTCGCGGGCGAGTTCGAGCAGGGCCGGAATGTCGGCGGCCACGCTCGGGGTGAAGTTGGCGTAAGGCACGCCGCTCTGGATCGCCGCATAGGCGTAGAGCATCGCCGGGCTGATCGCCTCGTCGCTGGAATCGAGACCCTTCTCGAAAGCGTCGCGCGAGTTCAGTGCGGGCGCATCCAGGTTGGGCCAACGTTCCGTGGAGGCGAGGTTGATCACGACGACTTCGTCGAGATTGCTCTCCAGGCGAAAACGACGAAGGTCGTTCGCGATGACGGAGACCGCCTCGCGGTGATCGGCGGCGACGATGCGGTTGGCACCCTCGATGTTCTTGCAGAACTTGGCGCTGCCGACAGCCGGCCAGGGCTTGATGCCCTTGAGCACCTGGGCGCCGTTCTCGATATCCTGCTTGGTGAGCACGCCGTGGCCGGTGGCGGCCGAGGCGAGATCGTCGTCGTTGAGATCCCAGCCGCCGAAAACGAGATCCTTGTAATCGGCCAATCCGGCCACCGAGAGGCCTGCGAGAGGCAACCCGTCGAGGCGGTTCGATCCGGATTTGATCATCTCGATGCCGGCGATGGCGGTGGTGGCGACAGCGCCACCCATACCGACGAAGGCAACGCCGACGCGGCGACCGGTCTGCATGCTCATTGGAAAAAGGCTTCCTTCAATGGGTCCATCGGGGCGCGTCTCGTCGATGTTTCGAAATCGCCCTCTGGGACCATCGTAACTGGGCTACGGAGCCTTCGTTCCAACCCCGGCCAGAATGCCTTTTTGACGCGGCCTCTCTGAACCGCGTCCGAACGATTACTTAAAATATCGTTAAATCATAGCCTTAACCGTTCCTTAAGCGTGCCACGCTTGAATCACGGAGCTGTCCCAATGTGGTCACAGCTCCCAGCGAGATGTCCGCTCGCTGAACTGATCGAAGCCGCGTCCTAGAACGCCGCGGCACGAACAAGGAACAATGATGGGGCTTTTCCCGGAGCCGGCGCATCGCGCCGACGACGCGTGCCGTCTCGTGCCTGACGAGACCCTCGATCGTGACGAGACGGTTGCTTGGCTGAAGCCCGGCTCCCTTCGCGACAGGAAGAAGGCAAGCACCACGGTATCGGCCAAACTCACCCTCGCGAAGATCGCGATCGGCCTGCTGCTCGGCTCGGGACTGCCGCAGAGCGCCTTGGCGCCGGCAGCGACCGCCCACGACCGCATCGACATCCGCGCCTACGTCGCCAGCGATTTCGCGGCGTCCACGATCGACAAACCCACGGATTGGGATGGGGTTCCCCTCCTCGACCAGGAACCTGCGACGGCCAGCCTGATCGAAAACGACCTCGCTTCTCTTCCCCAGAGCCGCGAGAGCGACGGACGGGACGTGCTTCGGTTCGGCGACATGAATGTGCCGCGCGACATCGTCGAGACGATCCTGAAGGCGTCGTCCGAAACCGGGGTCGATCCGGTCTACATGATGGCGCTGGCCGACAAGGAATCGAGCTTCTCGACCACCGTGAAGGCATCGACCTCTTCGGCCGAGGGGCTGTTCCAGTTCCTGTCCGCCACCTGGCTCGAACTGCTGCGAACCTATGGCGCCCGCTACGGCTATGAGACCGAGGCGAATGCAATCACCGGCCGCGGCAGTGCCATCACGATCCAGGACGAAGCCACCCGCACCCGCGTGCTGCGCCTTCGGCAGGACCCCTATGTGGCAGCCCTCATGGCGGGAGAACTGATCAAGCGCGACCGCGCCCGCATCGAGCAGCGTATCGGCCGCGAACTGAAGACGTCCGAACTCTATCTCGCCCATTTCCTCGGGACATCGAGCGCCGGCAAGTTCCTGACGCTGAGCGACGACAACCCGGACCTCGTGGCCAAGCAGGCTTTTCGCGCCGCCGCGCGCGCCAACCGCAGCCTCTTCACCGCGAAGGACGGCAAGCACCGCCGCAGCCTCACCGTCGCAGAAGTCCGCGAGCGCCTCGGCGACATGATCGACCGCCGGCTCGACCAGTATGAAGGCGTCACCGCCCTGGTCGGTACCCAGGACGTCAACCCGGGGACGAACAGCGATCCGAGCCAGGCTTCGGCCCTCCTCGATGCCAGCCTGCGCGTTTCGGCCCCGACCCAGCGGATGCAGGTGACCGAGGCTTTGCCGAGAGAGTAGAGCTTCGGAGGAGATTCGGCGCTCGGGCTGCACGGGACCAAAGGGCGTGACGATGCCGCTTCCGGCATGGCGTCCACGGTTCTTTCCGGTCTAGAACCGCCAAATCAGCGCCGACGGTAAGCCGACGGGACCTGCACTCCTGGATGACGACCGGCGGCCGATGACAGATCAAGAACCGGAACGGCCGAAGGCCCCTGACGTGCCGGATGCCCGAACCGCCGCCCGCGAAGCCGGGCAGGCGGCACGTGTCCTGTTCAGGCATCTCGGCTTTCTCCTCGCCACGGCCTTACGCGGCCTCGCGCGGGGCTCGCTTTCGACGGGGCGCGCTGCGAGGCGGATGCTCGCCACCCTCGGTTCGAGGCTCACCGCACGCACCACCTCCGCGCGAGCGAGCGACACGGGCACTCCGCCTGCGGCAGGGATCGCTCCGGCGGCGCAGACGCCACAATCGGGCTGGCGCGGCCGTCTGCGGCAACGGCCCTACCTCGCTGCCGGTCTTGCGGCCCTCGCCCTGCCGCTGGTCTTCGTCGCTTGCCTCGTCCTCTACAGTTTCGCGACCCTGCCCCCGCTCGGCGGGGTGGTGCCGGAAGGCGGCCAGCGCGCCCTCACGGTGGAGGCGGATGACGGGAGGGTCTTCGCCACGCGCGGCGCCTTCCAGGGCCAGAAGCTCACGGCGGCGGACATGCCCGCTCATCTCGCCCAGGCGGTGGTCTCCATCGAGGACCGGCGGTTCTACTCGCATTGGGGGGTCGACCCGCGCGGGCTGGTGCGGGCGCTCTGGCGCAACACCGTGAGCGGCGGCGTGCGCGAGGGCGCGTCCACCATCACGCAGCAATATGTCCGGCTCACCTCCCTCACCCAGGAGAAGACGCTGCGCCGGAAGATCCAGGAAGCGTTCCTGGCCCTGCGCGTGGAGAGCACGATGTCGAAGGAGGACATCCTCCTCGGCTATCTCAACACCGCCTATTTCGGGGCCGGCGCCTATGGCATCGACGCCGCGTCCCGGCGCTATTTCGGCAAGGGCGCGAAGGCGCTGACGCTGCCCGAGGCGGCGATGCTGGCGGGCCTCGTCCGGGCGCCGTCGCAATTGGCGCCGACGCGCAATTTCGGCGGCGCCAAGGAGCGCGCCGACATCGTGCTGCAGACCATGGTCGAGACCGGCGCGATCACCGCCGCCGAGGCCGACAAGGCACGCGCCGAGACGATCACCCTGCGCACCCCGCCCGAGACGCCGCCGGGCACCAACTACTTCCTCGACATGGTGTCGGCGGACGCCAAGCGCCTGTCGGACACATCCGGCGACGTCACCCTGCGCACCACCCTGAACCTCGATCTGCAGAGCCTGGCGGAGGGCGTCATCGCCCGGCGGCTCGATGCGGAAGGGGCCAAGAAGAAGGCGAGCCAGGGCGCCATGGTCGTCCTGAACAAGGAGGGCGCGATCCTCGCCATGGTAGGCGGGCGCGATTACGAGGACAGCCAGTTCAACCGGGCGACCCAGGCCAAGCGCCAGGCCGGCTCACTGTTCAAGCTGTTCGTCTACCTCACCGCCTATGAGAAGGGCCTCTCGCCGGAGACGGTGCTGGTGGACCGGCCGATCCAGATCGGCGATTGGGAGCCGCAGAATGCGAGCGGCCGTTTCCGGGGAGCGGTCCCCCTCCGCACCGCCTTCGCGCAATCGATCAACACCATCGCCGCGCAGCTCGCCGATGAGATCGGCATGGCCTCCGTGATCGAGACCGCACGCAAGCTCGGCGTCACCTCCGATCTTCCCAACGTCCCGAGCCTTGCACTCGGCTCGGCCGAAGTCTCCCTGCTAGAGATGACACGGGCCTATGCTGGCGTGCTGGCCAGCGCCCAGCCCCTCGACACCTATGGCGTCCATGCCATTCGCGGAGCCGGCCCCGACCCGCTCTACCTGCGCCCCGACGCCAAGCCGGCGACGCCGCTGCCGGGCGAGAGCCGCGCGATGATGCTGGATTCACTCCAGGCGGTGGTGGATAGCGGAACCGGGCGGGCCGCGCGGATCACCAACCTCGCGGTGGGCGGCAAGACCGGGACGACGCAGGATTACCGCGATGCCTGGTTCGTCGGCGTGACGCCGGACCTCGTCGTCGGCGTCTGGGTCGGCAACGACGACAATTCCTCCATGAACAAGGTCGGCGGCGGCGACCTGCCGGCGGCGATCTTCAAGGACTTCACCCAACGCGCCACCGTGCAGATGGCGTCACGGCGCAAGCGCCCCTCGGCCGCCCGCGCCGAGCCGGCCCCCGCCGCCAAGGAGACCAGTGCGGCCGGGGCGTTGCGCGGCGTGCCGGAGGTGATCGATACCGGAACTCTCTCGTTCCGTGGCCGGACGGTGCGCCTGCTGGGCGTCGATGGCGAGCGCGGCGCCCTGGCGCGCCAACTCGCGCGCTATCTGCGCCGGCGCGAAGTCGTCTGTGCCCCGGCGGCCGGCGAGGCGACCGACGAGGCGCAGCCCGCGGGCCTGCGCTGCCAGATCGACGGCGACGACCTCGCCTCCCTCATCCTCACGGCCGGCGGTGCCCGCGCGTCTGAGGATGCCCCGTCGGACCTCCTGGCAGCGGAGGAGCAGGCCCGGTCCGAGCGGGCCGGTTTGTGGCAGCGGGAGCGGTAGGATCGTTCGCCCGTCGTTGACAGGCGACCATCCCTCACCCATTTGTGTAGTACGCTATATGATAGTGAGCTGCACGAATGACCCGTGATCGACAGAGGATCGCGACGGAGTTTTCCTTCGCGCTCAACGCCGCCGCCAACCGCATGGTGCGGCTGCACAAGCCTTTCCTCGAGCCGCTTGGCCTGACGTTCTCGCAATACCTCGTCGCCCTCGAATTGATGAATGGCTCGCCGCTGACGGTGGGCGAGTTATGTGCCCGCCTCGACATGGAGACGGGCACCCTGACGCCGCTGCTCAAGCGGCTGGAGGCCGCCGGCGTGGTGACACGGACACGCGACGCCTCCGACGAACGCCGGGTGTTGATCGATCTGACCCCGCATGGCCGAGCCCTGGAAGGAGCGCTTCGCGGCATCCCCGACAGGATCCGGACGGCGTGTCAGCTGACCCCGGAGGCCATCGAAGAGCTGCGCCGCACTCTCGACGGCCTCGCGCGCCCGGTGGCCGCCCCGTGAGGGGGGCGGCCACCCCAAATTCAAAGGACACAGGCATGAAAATCGGCGTCATCGGCACCGGCAATATCGGCGGCACGCTCGCCCGCAAGCTCAGCGCGGCGGGACACCAGGTCCGCGTGGCGAATTCGAAGGGCCCCGACGGCGTGCGCGCCTTCGCCGAGGAGATCGGCGCGACTCCCGCCGATGCCCACGGGGCCGTCGCGGGCGCGGACCTCGTGATCCTGTCGATCCCGTTTCCCGCCGTCGCCCAGCTGCCGAAAGACCTGTTCGACGGCCTGCCCGAGGCGACCCCGATCGTCGACACGGGCAATTACTATCCCGGCCTGCGCGACCCGCAGATCGCCGAACTCGACGCGGGTAAGACGGAGAGCGTCTGGGTGTCGGAACAGATCGGCCGCCCCATCGTCAAGGCGTTCAACAACATCCTCGCCCACTCCCTCGCCGAGCTCGGGCGTCCGGCGGGTGCGCCCGACCGGATCGCCGTCGCCGTGGCCGGCGATGCCGAAGCGGCGAAGCGGACCGTGATGGACATCGTGGACCAGGTCGGCTTCGACCCGGTGGATGGGGGTTCGCTGGCGGAGTCCTGGCGCCAGCAGCCCGCCACCCCGGGTTATTGCTGCGACTACGACGCGGAGACGATGCGCGAGGCCCTGCTCGCCGCAGTGAAAGGAGAGGCTCCCAAGACCCTGAACCGGGTCTATGGCCTCTTGGGAAAACTCGGTCCCAATCCCAGCCATGCCGAGATGATCGCCATGAACCGTTCGGTGCATGCGGCCGACTGAGAGCGGACGAACCGTAACCCGGGACCATTCGCGGCGCCGCGCCGATCCGATGGCACCGGGGCGGCGTCCCACATCGTCCCTCGGTCGCCGGCCTTCGGACGGCCTACCGGAACGGCGGTTCGTCGAAGCTCCTCAGCTTGCGCGAATGCAGGCCGTTGCGGTCGGCGCGGAGGATATCGAGGGCGGAGAGGCCGATGAGCAGGTGCTCGGCCACCGCCCGTTCGTAGAAGGCGTTGGCCGCCCCCGGCAGCTTGATCTCGCCGTGGAGCGGCTTGTCGGACACACAGAGGAGCGTGCCGTAGGGAACCCGCAGGCGGTAGCCCTGCGCCGCGATGGTGCCGCTCTCCATGTCGACGCCGATGGCGCGGGACAGGTTGATCCGCCGCCGCTCCTGGCTGAAGCGGAGCTCCCAGTTGCGGTCGTCGTAGGTCACCACCGTGCCCGTGCGCAGGCGCCGCTTCAGGTCGTCGCTGGTCTCGCCGGTGACGCTGGCGGCCGCGGCCTGGAGCGCGAGCTGGACTTCGGCCAGGGCCGGCACCGGCACGTCCGGCGGAACCAGCTCGTCGAGGATACGATCCCGGCGCAGATAGCCATGGGCGAGGACGTAATCGCCGATGGTCTGCGACTGCCGCAACCCGCCGCAATGGCCGACCATGAGCCAGCAATGCGGACGCAGGACCGCCAGATGGTCGGTGATCGTCTTGGCATTGGAGGGGCCGACGCCGATGTTGACCAGCGTCGTGCCCTGCATCGACCCGTCGGGGCCGCGCGCCACGAGGTGATAGGCCGGCATCTGGAACTTGTGCCAGGGCGACGCGGCGATGAGGGCCGCCGGATCGATGCCCGCCGCCTCCTCCCGCGAGACGGTGATACCGCCGGGCAGGATCATGCGCTCGTAGCCGTCCCTGCCGCTGGCGAGCTGCTCCAAGCCGTGCCGGATGAAGCCATCGACGTAGCGATGGTAGTTCGTGAGCAGGATCCACGGCTGGACGTCGCGCCAGTCGCAGCCGGTGTAATGGACGAGGCGGCGCAGGGAGTAATCGACCCGGATCGCGTCGAACAGCGCCAGGGGCTTCGGCTCTTCGACCGGCGCCACCCAGAGGCCGTCGGCGATCTCGTCACCCACCACCGAGAGCAGCGGGACGGGGAAGTAGGTGGCCAGATCGCGCGGCGTGATCCCGCTGCCCGAGAGGTTGGCGCCGGGCTCCAGCACGTAGGGATAGGGAATCTCCTGCGCGCTCAGGCCGACTTCGAGGGTCGCACCGTAATCCCGGATCAGGGGCGTCAGCTGCTCCAGCAGGTACGGCCGGAAATGCGCCGGCTGCGTCACCGTGGTGGCGTAGGTGCCGGGAGACTGGAACTTCGCCGTTGCGCGGGAAAAGCGCGGAATCGGCCCGGACGGGTGATAGGTGATCCGCAATTCGGGATAGCGGAACTGAAGCCGCTCGGCATGGTCGGGCGCGGCGCCCCCGTCGAGATAGCGGGTCAGGGCGGTCTGGAGCGACTGGATCGCACCCGCGTAGAGAGCGGCGAGGCGGTCGACGGCGGTCTCGGCATCGCCCACGGATTCCATCGGGCGCCATTCGCTGGTGGTCACGCTCTCTCCTTGGGAAGGCTTCGGCCCGAAGGCCGGCGGTGCCGCCGACGGCCATATGCAAGAATCTATACCGCACCGGCGCCCGATGGAACGATGCGGCCCGCATGGCGGCTCGCTGTCGACCGGCTTGCGCACGGGGGCGAGTTGTCCGACATGCTCGCTTCGAACGGCTCGGGGCTCTTCCGGGCACCGCCTCTCCAAATCCGATGCGTCTGATGAGCGACCCGATCGACCGGCGGCCCGGCGAAGAGACCGTCACGCTGCCCGCCTCCCACGATGCAGGGCTCTACTTCATCGGCCGTGTCCGGACCCCGTGGGCGACCCGCGCGGAATGCCCCAAGAACGGGCTTCAGACCGACGCCATCTGCACGCTGGAGGTCGATGCCACCTTCGCCCCCGGCTTGCAGAACGTGGAGGGGGCGAGCCACCTCATCGTGCTCTACTGGATGGACCGGGCCGCCCGGGACATCGTGCGCCAGAGGCCGCGCCATGCGGAGGGCAGCCGGGGCACGTTCTCCCTGCGCTCGCCGGCGCGCCCGAACCCCATCGCGCTCTCGGTGGTGGAACTCCTCGGCATCGACGGAGCGACCCTGAGCGTCCGGGGGCTCGACTGCCTCGACGGCACGCCGCTCCTCGACATCAAGCCCTATTACGCCACGACGGATTCGCGGCCGGGCGCCACCGTCGACAGGGCCGGCACGGCGAAGACCTCGGAGGTATCGACGACATTGGAGGTATCGACGACATTGGAGGTATCGACGACATCGGAGGTATCCAAGACATCGGACTCGCCGGGAGCAACCCGATGAAGGCCCTGCGTCTGGGCATTGCCGGGCTGGCCGTCCTCGGTGTGGGCTTCGCCGTCGGATGGGTCGAGAAGCCCTCGCGTCTCAACGCCCGGCTCTACGCCACGGACCGGCTGCCTTCGATCCAGGCCCATCTCGACGATGCACCGAACGGCTACATCCTCCTCGCCGGCGATTCGCAGGCCGAGTTGCAGAGCCCGGCCCAGCGGGTCTGCGGTACGGAGATCGTCAATGGCGGCATCAGCGGCGCATCGGCTTCGGTCTATGCCGATCTCGTGGCCAAGCTGTCGGTGAAGACCCGCGCCCGCGCGGTGGTGGTCTTCATCGGAACCAACGACCTGCAGCGGAAGAAGGAGCCGTTGTCCGACAGGACCGCCCGGGGCTTCGACGACGCGGTGGAGCGGATCGTGACGCGGCTGCAGGCCGGCAGCGACCGTGTCGTGGTCGCCGCCGTTCCGCCCATCTCCCGTTCGGTGGAAAAGCGCCTCGAACCGGCGGCGGTCGTCGCGTACTCCGCGCGGATCGAGGCCCTGTGCCGGCGTCTCTCCTGCCGGTACGTGGACCCCTACGCGGATCTGCGCGACGGCGACACCGGGTTCGCCCTGCCCGGCGCCTTGCGCGACGCTCTGCACATCACCGATTATCGCCGCGTCATGCGGGCCCTGGAGCCCGCACTCTGCGCCGCAGCGCCCTGATCAGGCCTCGGCGTGATGGCCCGCCGCCGGGGCCGTCGATGCGCCGCCCGCGGGGCGATCCCCCTTCGGAGCCTTGATGCGGTACCAGCCGACATAGAGCGCGGGCAGGAAGAACAGGGTCAGGAAGGTGGCGGCGATGATGCCGCCGATCATGGCGTAGGCCATCGGCCCCCAGAAGACCTCCCGCGCGATGGGGATCAGGGCGAGGCTCGCCGCGCCGGCGGTGAGCAGGATCGGCCGCATCCGGTGGCAGGTCGCCTCCACCACCGCGTCCCATGGGGCGTAGCCCTCGCGGTCGTACTCGTCGATCTGCATCACCAGGATCACCGAGTTGCGGATGATGATCCCGATGAGCGCCAGCACGCCGAGGATGGCGACGAAGCCCAGCGGCTTGCCGAAGGGCAGCAGGATCGCCACCACGCCGATGAGGCCGAGGGGCGCCACGCTCGCCACCAGGAACAGCTTCTGGAAGCTCTGGAGCTGGATCATCAGGAACATCGCCATGGCGAGCAGCATCACCGGCGCCACCGCCGCGATGGGTCCGCTGCCCTTGGCGCTCTCCTCCACCGCACCGCCGACCGCGAGGGTGTAGCCGTCCGGCAAGGTCTTCTCGAACGCCTTGATGGCCGGATCGAGGGCGTTGACGATGGTGGGCGCCTGGGTGTCGTCGACGATCGCCGCCCGCACCGTGATGGTGGGCAGGCGGTCGCGGCGCCAGACGATGGGCTGTTCGAGTTCGTAGCTCACGGTGGCGAAGGCCAGCAGGGGCACAACGCTCCCGTTCGACAGCGGCACCTGCAGGCTTTGCAGCGTCTCGACGGAGTTGCGTTCCGCCGCCTGGGCGCGGCCGACCACGTCCACGAGGTAGATCGAGTCGCGCACCTGCGTGATCGAGCGACCGCCGACGATGCCGTTGAGGAGCCCGGCGATATCCTCCGAGGTGACGCCCAGCTGGCGCGCCTTGTCCTGGATGATGTCGACCTTCAGCACCTTGCCGGGCTCGTTCCAATCGAGGTTCGGCAGGCCGACATTCGGGCTCGAGGCGACGATGTTGCTGAGCTGGAGCGCGAGGCCGCGCACCTTCTGGAGATCGGGCCCGCTCAGCCGGTACTGGATCGGTCGGCCCACGGGGGGACCGAGGTCGAGGGAGTGGACGAAGACGTCGGTGCCGACGAATTCCTTGGCCGCCAGCGCCTCGAATTTCTGGATCATCTTATCGCGGGCCTCGAGCGAGGAGGTTACCACGATGATCTGGCCGAAGAACGCGTTGCCGAGCTGCTGGTCCAGCGGAAGATAGAAGCGCACCGCGCCCTGCCCGACATAGGAGCTCCAGCGCAGGATCTCGGGATCGCCCTTCAGCGTCGCCTCGAACCGGTCCATCTGGGCCTTGGTCTCGGCGATGCTGGCATTCTGCGGCAAGGTCATGTCCACGAGGATCTCGGGACGGTCGGAGGCCGGGAAGAACTGCTGCTGCACGAACTGGATGCCGTAGAGCGACAGGCCGAGCAGGCCGACGCAGAAGGCCACGGTGGTCCAGCGGAACCGCATGGCCGGCAGCAGCAACGCGCGGAAGGTGCGAAGCAGGAAGCTCGGCTTGTCGTGGTGCTTCTTGATCGTCTTCGGCAGTAGCTTCACACCGATGAGCGGCGCGAACAGCACCGCCACGACCCACGAAATCAGGAGAGAGGCCGCGATAACCACGAACAGGCTGTAGGTGTATTCGCCGGCCGCCGAGCCGTTGAAGCCGATGGGCAGGAAGCCCGCCACGGTGACCAACGTGCCCGTGAGCATCGGGAAGGCGGTGGAGGTATAGGCGAAGGTCGCCGCCTTCTTCAGGGTGTCGCCCACCTCCAGCCGTGCGACCATCATCTCGACGGTGATCATGGCGTCGTCGACGAGGAGGCCGAGCGAGATGATGAGGGCGCCGAGCGAGATGCGCTGCAGCGTGACGCCCATCACCTGCATCACCACGAAGACCACGGCGAGGACGAGAGGGATCGAGAACGAGACCACGAGCCCCGCCCGCCAGCCGAGGCTGATGAAGCTGACGCCCAGCACGATGACCACGGCCTCAATGAGGGCCTTGGTGAAGCCGCCCACCGCCTCCTCGACGATCTTGGGCTGATCCGAGACGAGGTGGATGCCGACGCCGTAGGGCAGCTCGCCTTCGAGCTTCTTCATCCGCGCCTTGAGGTCGTGGCCGAAGGTCAGCAGGTTGCCCGAGGGCTGCATGGCGATGGCGAGGCCGATCGCCGGCTGGCCGTCGAACCGGAACAGGGCCGTGGGCGGATCGGTGAAGCCGCGCGAGATCTCGGCCACATCGGAGAGGCGGAAGAAGCGGTCGTTCACCCGCAGGTTGATGGTCCTGAGACTGTCCTCGGAAATGAACTGGCCGCCGACCCGCACGGAGACGCGCTCGGGGCCGGCCTGGATCACGCCGGAGGGGGCGATGGCGTTCTGAGCCTGCAGCGTCGCGATGACGGCGGCCTGGTCGACGCCGAGGCCGGCGAGCTTGCGGGTGGAGAAGTCGAGGTAGATGACTTCGTCCTGCGCGCCGAGGAGCTGCATCTTGCCGGCATTGTTGACCTTCTTCAGGTCGGCCCGCACCCGCTCCACGTAGTCGCGCAACTGGCGCATCGAGACACCGTCGGCGGTGAACGCGTAGACGTTGCCGAAGACGTCACCGAACTCGTCGTTGAAGAACGGCCCCTGGATCCCCTGCGGGAAGGTGCTGCCGATATCGCCGATGCGTTTGCGCACCTGATAGAAGATGCTCGGAATCGTCTTCGGCGGCGTCGTCTCGCGCAACTGGACGAAGACCGTGGTCTGGCCGGGCGTGGTGTAGCTGCGGCTGAAATCGACGGCGTCGATCTGCTGCAATTCCTTCTCGATCCGCTCGGTGACCTGATCCAGCGTGTCGCTGATCGTGGCGCCGGGCCAGCGCGCCTGCACGATCATGGTCTTGATGGCGAAGGGCGGGTCTTCCTCGCGGCCGAGCTTCTCGTAGGCGAGGAAGCCCGCCAGCATCGAGATCAGCATCAGGAACCAGACGAAGGAGCGATGCTCGAGCGCCCATTCGGACAGGTTGAAGTTCTTCACGGGCGGCTCTCGCGTGAGGATGTTCGGGTCGGCGCGGCTCTAAACCCAGCGCGGGGCGGCAGCTATTGCGGCTTGTCGGACAGGCGGACGCGCTGGCCTTCGCCGAGACTGCGTGCGCCCGCGAGGACGACACGGTCCCCCGGTTTCAGTCCCTCGGTGACGGACACGCGCTGGTCGTTTCGTTCCGCCAGGGTGACGTCGCGGCGGGACACGGAATCCCCGGCCTCGTTCACGATCCAGACCGCGCTTCGACCATCGGCTTCGAACACCGCCGTCGCCGGCAGCTGGAACCGCGCTTTCATGTGGCGCGAGAGCCCGACCGTGATGGTGGAGCCGAGACGGAACGCCTCCGGCGGGTTGAGTAGGGTCATCCGAATGCGCCGGGTGCGGGTCTTCTGGTCGGCGAAGGGCGAGATCTCGCGGACTTTGCCCGTCGCCGTCACGTCGGGGGCGCTCTGGAGCGCCACGGTGAAGACCGCGTCCTTCGGCATGGCGCCGACCAGATCCTCGGGGATGTCGACCACGGCCTCGCGCTCCTCGGGCCGGGCCAGGGTCGCCACCGCCTGCCCCGCCGAGAGCACCTGCCCCACTTCCGCGCTGCGGACGGTGACGACACCGTCGAAATCCGCATGCAGCTCGGTATAGCCCATCTGGTCGCGGGCCTTCTGCAGGTTGGCCTGGGCCTGGGCGAGACGGGCCTGGGCGGTGTCGCGGCTCGCCACGGCGCTGTCGAGCCGTGCCTGGCTGACATTGCCGTTGGCGATCAACCGCCGCTGGCGCAACTCCGTGGCGCTGGCATTCTCCGCCTGCGCCGTGGCATCGGCGAGCTCCGCCTCGGCGCGGGTGAGAGCGAAGCGGGTGACGATGGGGTCGAGGGCGGCGATGCGCTGGCCCTTCTTGACGACGTCCCCCATCGTCACGTCGCGGGCGATCATACGGCCCGCGATCTGGAACCCGATCTCCGATTGATATCGGGGGGCCACGAACCCGGCGAAGGGCCCGAACACGATGGTGTCGACGGGCTTGGCCTCCGTATAGAGCACGGGCCGCACCGGCGGCGGTCCGGCCTCCTCCTCCGCGCCATGGCAGGCGCCGAGGCCGGACAGGGCCACCCCGATCAGGGCGAGGCGGATGCCGGAGCGGATCATCGGGCGATCTCCTCGGCGACGGCGACGGACTGGCCCGGCCGGAGGAACTGGATGCCGGCGACGACCACCTCCTCGCCCGGCTCGACACCGCCGGACAGGGCGATGGTGTTGGGCGAATACCGGTCGATGGTCACGTTGCGCGGGGCGACCTTGCCGCTGGCCGGATCACGCACCCACACGGCGGGGCCGTTCTCCCAGCGGTAGAGCGAGGACCAGGGCAGGACGATGGCCGTCTGCGGCCTGAACTTGCCGGTGCCGATGACGATGGCCCCGAGGGACATGGCGGCGGGCGTGTCCTTCAGGCCGACCTTGACCCGCACGGTGCCGGAGGCGGCGTCCACGCTCGGCGAGATCTCCCGCACCGTGCCGACGGTCCGCACCTTCGGGTCCGCCTGGAGGGTGATCTCCACCTGCTTGCTCTCGGGCGGGGTCGCCAGCACCGCCTCGAACACGTTGAACACCGCGTCGCGCGGCCCGTCCTCGGCCATGGTGAGAACGGTCTGTCCGGCCTGGACCACCTGGCCCACCTCGAAGCTGCGGCTGAGCACGATGCCGTCCACGCCCGCCTTCAGGTCGGTATAGGAGAACTGCTCCTGGGCGGTGCCCAGGGCCGCCTTGGCGGATTCCACCGAAGCCTGGGTCGTGCGGAGCTGCTGCTCGGCGTCGTCATAGCTCGGCCGCGTGGTGTATCCGCTGGAGAGCAGCATCTCCTGGCGCTTGAAATTGACCTTGGCCTGGGTCAGCAGCGCCTCGGCGGAGGTGAGCGCAGCCTGCGCGTTGTTGAGGTTGGCGCGTTGCTCCTGCGGATCGAGCTTGGCCAGAACCTGGTCGGCGGTGACGTGATCGCCCACTTCCACCAGACGCACGGCGATCTTGCCGTTGTTGCGGAAGGCCACGTTCACCTGCGACTGGGCCTGGATGTCGCCGGTGAAGACGAGATCGGCCGCGATGGTGCTGCGCTCGGCCTTCGCCGTGCGGACGGTGGCGAGGCTCTTTTTCGAGGGAGTCGGGCCGGGTTGGCCGGCATCGTCCTTCGCCTGCGCCGGGAAGCAGGCCAGGGCGGCGAAGCCGAGGCAGGCCACCGTCCGGGCGCCTTGGTACCGTCGAATGGACATGGTCGGACCAGACACTGTGACCCCATCCCGCAAAAGCTCTATCGAAACGCCTGTCTATCGGTTATCTTACCGACCGTCCAGACGGTTTTTAGGGTGTGAACATGGCGAAGCCGCGCACACGGCGGGAGGATCGGCCGAGCGTCATCCTCGATGCGGCCGAGAGCCTGATCCGTCGCGCGGGCACGCGCACGCTGACCATCGACGCGGTGGCGGCGGAGGCGGGGCTGAGCAAGGGCGGGGTCCTCCACCATTTCTCCTCGAAGGAAGCGCTCATCACGGCCATGGCCGAGCGCAAGCTGAAGGAGGTCAAGGAGGGCATTGCCAAGCTCGAAGCGGAGCAGGTGCCGGGCCCCTCGGCCCTCCCCCTCGCGCTGATCGCCCATGCGAGGCAGGTCTATGCGGAGGAAGAGGGGTTCCCGCGGGCCTTCCTCCTGGCCTCGGCGGAGAATCCCGAGGCGTTCGCCGGATTCAACGTGTTCCTCCGCGAACGGCTCGCCGGCCTCGAGAAGATCGAGACCTGTCCGGGAATCGGTGCGGCTTTGGTTTTCTCGACGCTGGGGCTGCTGATCACCCGGACGCTGGGCTTCCATTCCATGGAGGGCGCGCAGTTGGAGCGGCTCTTCGACGGTCTCGAAAAGGTGGCACGCTGCGTGACCGAGGGCGAGATCCCGCCGGAAGCGTGCGGGACGCCCTGAGCGGCTTCACGCGAGGGCGGCCAGGGCCTGGAACACGATGGCATGGCGGGCGGCCAGGGCATCGATATCGGTGGCGTAGCCGCCGCCGATCACCGCCACGAGGGGAATGCGGCGCCGGCGCGCTTCTCCCACGACGAAGCGATCCCGTGCGGCGAGGCCCGCATCGGTGAGGGCCAGGCGCCCAAGCCTGTCGTCCACGTGCGGATCGACCCCGGCATTGTAGAATACGATGTCCGGCGAGAGCCCGTCGAGGAGGCCCGGCAGATGCGCGCCGAGGACGGCGGCGTAGGCCGCGTCGTCGACGCCGTCGACGAGGCCCACATCGAGGTCGCCGGGGATCTTGCGTGTCGGATAGTTCTTCTCGGCGTGGATCGAGAAGGTGAACAGGTCCGGCGAGCCGGCGAGACAATCGGCGGTGCCGTCGCCCTGGTGCACGTCGCAATCGACCACCAGCGCCCGGCGGATCGTGCCCTCGTCCTGGAGCGCCAGGGCGGCGACCGCGACGTCGTTGAACACGCAGAAGCCCGCGCCGGTCTCCCGCCGCGCATGGTGGCTGCCGCCGGCGGCGCTGCCGGCGAGGCCATGGACC
>NZ_VRVC01000209.1:0-5315 GCF_008040005.1 Methylobacterium sp. WL19 | reverse complement strand
GGCGCGCGGATCGACCTGCCGCGCGACACGGCACCCGGCCTGCCGGTGGCTCTGGGCGGCCTCGGCATCACCCTCACCGACCTCGCCCGGCTGTTCTCCGGCCTCGCCCGGGGTGGCTCGGTGCCCGACCTGATCCGCCGCCTCGACGGGCCGGCCGCATCGCCCCCGCCGGAGTTGCGCGTCACCGAGCCGGTGTCCGCCTGGTACGTCGCCGATACCCTGCGCGGGGCGCCCCCGCCGGAGAACGCGCTGCCGAACCGGATCGCGTTCAAGACCGGCACCTCCTACGGTTATCGCGATGCCCTGGCGGTGGGGTTCGACCGGCGCGTCACCATCGCGGTCTGGGTCGGGCGGCCGGACGGCAACGCCGTGCCGGGTCTCGTCGGCCGCGTGGTCGCGGCGCCGATCCTGTTCGACGCGTTCTCGCGCTTCGGCGGCGAGCCCGATTCCGTGCCGATGCCCCGCGACGCCCTGGTGACCACCACCGCCGGCCTGCCGCCGCCCCTGCGCCACATCCGCAAGGACGTGCCCAAGACCCTCTCGGCGGCTCTGGGCTCGGCCCTCAAGATCGCCTACCCGCCGGACGGCGCCCGGATCGATCTCGGCCTCGCCGAGCCCGGCCCCGCGCCGAGCCTCGCCCTCAAGGCGCTCGGCGGGGTGCCGCCCCTCACCTGGATGGTCAACAGCCTGCCCGTCGCCGAGAGCGCCCGGCGCCAGTCGGAATGGGCACCGGACGGCGCGGGCTTCGCCAGGATTTCGGTGATGGACGCGTCGGGGGCGAGCGACAGCGTGGTGGTGAGGCTGGAGTGAGGGGCCGGCCCCTTTTCCCTACGCGGGCAGGACGACCACCTTCGTCTTCACCGGCGTCCGCGAATACAGGTGGATCATGTCCTGGCTGAGCAGGCCGACACAGCCGCTCGTAATGCCCGAGCCGATCGAGTCGGGCTCGCTCGAGGCGTAGATCGTGTAGAGCGTGTAGGCGCCGTTCTGGTAGAGGTGGAGGGTGCGGGCGCCGAGAGGGTTGTCGAGGCCGCCCGGCATGCCGCGGGCGTATTTGGCCACCTCGGGCTGGCGCTGGATCATCTCCTTGGGTGGCGTCCAAGTCGCCCATTCGGACTTGCGGCCGACATAGGCGTCACCGCTCCACAGGAACCCGGCACGGCCGACATTGGCGCCGTAGCGGGTGGCGGCCCCATCCTCCTCGATGCGGTAGACATAGAAGTTGCCGGGGTCGACGATGATCGTGCCGGGCGCTTCCTTGGTTTCGTAGCGCACCGTCCGGCGATAGTATTTCGGGTCGACCTTCCTGATGTCGGTGGCCGGGATCGGGAATTTCTCGTCCGGCATCGGACCGTAGATCTTCGCCGCCTCGGCGAGGATCAGGCCGTCGGTCGTCGCGCAACCGGCGAGCCCCAGCGCGCCGAACCCGGCGGCCGAGCCGGCCAGGAACGAACGGCGGCTGAGACGCCCCGTCCTGCCACCGAGCCGGGCACTCTCGTCCATCCCGCCGGCAGCGGCCTTCCCAGCGTCCATCGTCATGATTCCGGACTTTCCTGTCCTGTGGCCCGACGGCACAACGCTCCGGCGAACGAGCTGCCTGCCAAGCTGAGTTAACCGACCCCCGACTTGACTGGCAAGCTCGGCACTTCCTCTCTATCCATCCTCTCGAAGCAAGGGGTGGCTCCTGCAACGGCGGCGATCCTCGCGTGCGGCACGTCACGCCCAATGCGCGCGAATTCGTATGTCCTCCGGCTCGGCCAAGCTTCCGAGCGGCCGAGTGATTCGACGGACGAAGGGGCGGCGGACATGAATGAGGATCGGACATGAGCGGCAGCATGGTCCCGGCGACCGATCCCCTCGCCGTCGCGGAAGCGGCCCTGGCCGACGTCGCTTCATCCCTCGAACCGGCGAGCGCACAACGCCTGCCGCTGGCCCTCAAGCTCGCCTATACGGCCTTCATGGCGGTGCTCGTGCCCGTCTACTGGAGCTGGTACGGGCCGACCAACTTCCTCTATTTCTGCGACGTCGCCCTGCTGCTCACCCTGGTGGGCATCTGGCGGGAGAGCCCGCTCCTCGTCTCCATGCCGACGGTGGGCATCCTGGCGCCGCAGATCCTGTGGGTGGCGGATTTCGTCGCCGAACTCGTGGGCGTGCCGCTCACCGGCATGACCGCCTACATGTTCAAGGCCGAGAACCCGCTGTTCCTGCGCGGGCTCTCGCTGTTCCACGGCTGGCTGCCGTTCCTGCTCGTCTACCTGGTCTGGCGCCTCGGCTACGACCGGCGCGCCTGGGCGGCGTGGTCCGGCCTCGCCATCGCCGTGTTGCTGGTGTGCTTCTTCCTGATGCCCGGGCCGCGCCCCGATGCCGGGCTCACGCCCGTGAACATCAACTACGTCTGGGGCATGAGCGACGCCGTCGCACAGACGATGATGCCGGCCTGGGCCTGGTTCACGAGCCTTCTCGTCGTCATCCCCCTCGTCCTGTGCGGGACGACCCATCTCGTCCTGCGCTGGCTCATGCCGGCGCCGGCCAGACGGTAGAGCCCCATCAGCTCCCGGATTTCCGCACGGCGTCGGAGACGGTGATGGGCTTGGGCAGCAGACCGAGGCGGTGGAACGTATCGGCCACCTTCTGCTGATCGGCGATCACGGCCGCGTCCAGCGGAGTCACGCCGTAGGTCAGGCGCTTGAGGGCCACGGTGAGGACCGGCGCCGGGATGCCGATGGCGGGGGCCAGTTCGGCGGCCACCGCGTCGGTGTTGTCCTTGGCCCAGGCGTCGATCTCGCCGATCGCGGCGAGGGTGGTATCGAGCGCCTCCTTGTTCGCGTCGGAGAACCGGCGCGTCGACAGGTAGAACTGCCGGTTCGGCACGATGTCGGTGCCGTTGACGAGGGTCCGCGCGCCGGTGGCCCGCTCGCCCGAGGCGAGGAAGGGGTCCCAGATCACCCAGGCATCGACGGCGCCGCGCGAGAAGGCCGCGACCGCGTCGCCGGGCGCGAGGAAGACCGGCGTCACCGCCTCGTAGGGCACGCCGGCCTTAGCCAGGGCCTCGACCAGGAAGTAATGGACGTTCGAGCCCTTGTTCAGGGCGATCTTCTTGCCGCGCAGATCGGCGACGGTCTTGATCGGGCTGTCCTTGGCGACGAGGATCGCCTCGCCCAACGGAGCCGCCGGCTCGTGGGCGACGTAGAGGAAATCCGGGTTGTTGGCCTGCCCGAAGATCGGCGGCGCCTCCCCGGCCGAGCCGAGATCGATGGCCCCGGCATTCAACGCCTCCAGCAGCGGTGGCCCCGAGGGAAACTCGGCCCAACTCACCCGGTAGCCGAGCGGCGCCAGCTTCTTCTCCAGCAGGCCCTTGCCCTTGAGCAGGACCAGCGTGCCGTATTTCTGGTAGCCGATGCGGATGACCTTGTCCTCGGCGCGCGCCAGCAGCGTACCGAGGATCAGGAACGCGAGGGCGGTGAGGAAGGCGAGGGTCGTCTGCCGAGGCGGGGAGAGGGTGCGCGCGGTGGAACGGGGCATGGAATGTCCTCGTACAGCGTTTGGAACAGGTGTCCGGTGAGAGCGCCGCCTCTCCCCGCGGGCGGGGAGAGGACCGGATGCACCTTGTCGTGCATCCGGTGAGTGCAGGCGAAGCCGGAACGAGGGTGAGGGGGACTCACCGGAAAAACCTCCTTCGGCGTCAGCCCCGCACCGTCGGCTGCCGCCTCGCCGCGAAGACGACGGGGTCGTCGCGGCCCTGTCCCCGCGAGCGGGGAGAGGCGATGCTCTCCCTCAATGCGCCGCGATGCGCCGGCTGGGGACGATGTCGTTGGCGATGACTTCGCCGAACGGGCCGTTGTTGCGGGCGTTGCTCGGGGGAACGCCGGTGGTGGCGCGAAGCGGCAGCTTCGGGAAGACGAGTTCGGCGAAGCGGTAGGCTTCTTCCAGATGCGGGTAGCCGGAGAGGATGAAGCGATCGATCCCGAGATCGATGTATTCCTTCATCCGGTCCGCCACCTGATCGGCCGAGCCGACGAGCGCCGTGCCGGCGCCGCCGCGCACGAGGCCGACGCCGGCCCAGAGGTTGGGCGAGACTTCGAGCTTCGAGCGGTCGCCGCCATGCAGCGCCATCATCCGGCTCTGGCCCACGGAATCCTGGCGCTTGAGAGTGGCCTGCGCCCGCGCGATGGTCTCGTCGTCGAGGCGCGAGATCAGGCTCTCGGCCGCCGCCCAGGCCTCGCCCTCGGTCTCGCGGACGATGACGTGGAGGCGGATGCCGTAGGAGAAGGTCTTGCCCTTGCGGTCGGCGGCTTCCTTCGCCTTGGCGATCTTCTCGGCGACGCCCGCCGGAGGCTCGCCCCAGGTCAGGTAGACTTCGCAATGCTCGGCCGCGACTTCGATGCCGGCCGGCGAGGAGCCGCCGAAATACAGCGGCGGATAGGGCTTCTGGACCGGCGGGAAGATGAGCCGGCCATCCTCCACCTTGAGATGCTTGCCTTCGTAATTCACCGTCTCGCCGGACATCAGCCCGCGCCAGACATGCAGGAACTCGTCGGTGACGACGTAGCGCTCGTCATGATCGAGGAAGACGCCGTCGCCGCGCAGCTCCACCGGATCGCCGCCGGTGACGACGTTGATGAGGAGGCGCCCGTCCGAGATCCGGTCCAGGGTCGCGGCCATGCGCGCGGCCATGGACGGCTCCTGCAGGCCGGGACGCACCGCCACGAGGAAGCGCAGGCGCTTCGTCAGGGCGGCGAGAGCCGAGGCGATGACCCAGGAATCCTCGCAGGAACGGCCGGTGGGCAGCAGCACGCCGTAATAGCCGAGTTCATCGGCGGCCTGCGCGATCTGGCGGAGATAGGCCAGCGACACGTCGCGGGCGCCTTCCTGCGCGCCGAGGTAGCGGCCGTCGCCATGGGTGGGAAGGAACCAGAGGACGTCGGTCTCTGCGGTCATGGGATGCTCCTGATGTTGTGCCGGTGGAATCGCGCTCGTCCGGGGATCAGACCGGGGCACGGTCCTTCAGCAGATGGTCGAGGATACGGCCTTCCAGCCGCGCGAGTTCGGGGTCGCCGCGCCGGCGCGGGCGGGGCACGTCCACGGTCAGGTCGAGGGCGACGCGGCCCTCCTCCACCACGAGGATGCGGTCGGCCATGGCCGCCGCCTCGGCGACGTCGTGGGTGACGAGGATGGCGGTGAAGCCCTGGTTGCGCCAGATCCGCTCGATCATGTCCTGCATGTCGATGCGCGTCAGGGCGTCCAGCGCGCCGAGGGGCTCGTCCAGGGCGAGCAGGCCCGGCCGGCTGACGAGGGCGCGCGCCAGGGCGACGCGC
>NZ_VRVC01000208.1:0-5323 GCF_008040005.1 Methylobacterium sp. WL19 | reverse complement strand
GGGCTCCGAGGCCGCGCCGCATGCCATCGCCATCCCGCTTGCCCGGACGGCGAGCGCGGACGACGCGGCGGCGGCCTTCCTCGCCTGGATCGGCCTCGTCTGCGACACGCCCCGGATCACGCTGGGGCTCAGCGAGGCCGCCGCAGATTCCGAACGCGATACTTGGCCGTGGTTCCTGCCGGACCGCCCCCTGACCCTGGCCGTCGACCGGGACGGTTCTGTCGCGGAGCTCCGGACGGCGTTCGCAGCCGAGCGCGCGGACCTCGCCGCCAGGGGCCTTCTGGCCGCCGATCTCCCGCAACGCGCCGCCTCGCCGGACATGCGCGAAAGGGCCGTCGCATGGCGCAAGATCGGCCTGGTCCATGGCGGTGCGAAACCGGGTCTCCTGGCGCGTACCGGCTCCGAACTTGTGCTGGCCCTGAGCGAGGGCGAAAGCCGGGCGGAGCTCCTCGTCTGCGGTCGGACCTTCGAGGTCGAGGTCGCGCAAGCCATGGCCGGGCAGTTCGCAGCCTTCCTCCAGTCCTTCCTGGCCGATCCCGAGATTCGCCTCGGCGCGCTCCCCCTCGTGCCGGAGGAAGAGGCGGCGATCGTGGCCGCGCTCAACGCCACCACCGCGCCCTTCGCGGACGATCGCGGCATCCACGACGAGATCGCCGCCAGGGCGGCCGAGCTGCCCGAGCGGGACGCCGTGGTCGCCGGCAACGCCAGCCTCACCTATGGCGAGCTCGACCGCGCCGCCGGGAGCTCGCCGGCCGCCTCGTCGCGGCCGGCATCGGGCCGGGCACCATCGTCGGCATCTGCCACGAGCGGATGCCCGACCTCGTCGTGGCCGTCCTGGCGACCCTGAAGGCGGGGGCGGCCTACCTGCCCCTCGACGCCGACTATCCGCGCGAGCGCCTCGCCTACATGCTGGAGGATTCCGGCGCCGAGGTGCTGCTGACGAGCCGCCCCATCCAGGAGCGCCTCGCCTTCGCTCCGGCCACGGTGCTCTACACCGCGGAAGCCCAAGGCGAGGGGGCGCCGCCCCCCGGTCGCGCCGGCGGGCAGGATCTCGCCTACGTCATCTACACCTCGGGTTCCACCGGCCGGCCCAAGGGTGTGGCGATCACCCATCGCAACCTGATGAATTTCTGCGCCGGCATGGATGCCCGCATCCCGCACGACCCCCCCGGCATCTGGCTCGCGGCGACGAGCCTGTCCTTCGACATCTCGGTGCTGGAGATCCTCTGGACCCTGGCGCGCGGCTTTACGGTGGTGCTGCACGGTCCGCGCTCCGAGCCGAGTCCCGGCCCCGGCTTCAGCCTGTTCTACTTCTCGAACGACGACGCGGCGGATCCGCAGGACAAGTACCGCCTGCTGCTGGAGGGCGCGCGCTTCGCCGACCGCAACGGCTTCGAGGCGGTGTGGACGCCGGAGCGGCATTTCCACGCCTTCGGGGGCCTCTACCCCAATGCGGCGCTGAGCGCCGCCGCCCTCGCCGCCTGCACCGAGCGCGTCAAGATCCGCGCCGGCAGCTGCGTCCTGCCGCTCCACCATCCCCTGCGCGTCGCCGAGGACTGGGCGATGATCGACAACCTGTCGAAGGGCCGGGCCGGGATCGCCTTCGCCTCGGGGTGGCAGCCGAACGACTTCGTCCTGGCGCCGGAGCGCTTCGCCGAGCGCAAGGAGAGAATGGCGGGGCAGATCGACGACATCCGCCGCCTCTGGCGCGGCGAGCGCCTGCCGTTCCCCAATCCGCTGGGCAAGGTCGTGGAGATCGGCACGATGCCCCGGCCGATCCAGCCCGAACTGCCGATGTGGCTCACAGCGGCCGGCAATCCCGACACCTTCGTCCAGGCCGGGCGGCTGGGATGCGGCGTCCTCACCCATCTCCTCGGCCAGACCCTCGATGAATTGGCCGACAAGATCCGGCAATACCGCCAGGCCTGGCGGGAGGCCGGGCATGCCGGCGAGGGCCATGTGACCCTCATGCTCCACACCTTCGTGGGCGAGGACGAGGATGCGGTCCGCGAGACCGTCCGCGAGCCGATGAAGCGCTACCTCGGCAGCGCGATGGATCTGGTCAGGCAGGCCGCCTGGACCTTCCCGACCTTCGTCCAGCGCGCGGCCTCCGACGGTCGCACCCCGGCCGAGATCCTCGACGCCGAAGACCTGTCGCCGGCCGATCGCGACGCGCTGCTGGACCACGCCTTCGAGCGCTATCACCGCACCGGCGGCCTGTTCGGCACCCCGGAATCCTGCCTCGGCATGGTCGAAGCGGTGCGGCGCATCGGGACCGACGAGATCGCCTGCCTCGTCGATTTCGGGGTGCCCACCGATCTCGCCCTCGACCATCTCGAGCACCTGAAGCGCCTGATGGTTCTGGCCGGAACCCTCACCTCCACCGCGCCGGCCTCGGTGCCGGAGGACATCGTCCGGCACCGGGTCACCCACTTCCAGTGCACCCCCTCCATGGCCCGGATGCTGGTGGCCGATGCGGCGGGCCGACGCGCGCTCTCGCAGCTCGGCACCATGATGGTGGGCGGCGAGGCCCTGAGCGCGGACCTCGCCGGCCGGCTGCGCGACCTCCTGCCCGGCAAGCTTCTCGGCATGTACGGGCCGACGGAGACGACGATCTGGTCGGCCGTGGTCGAGATCGACGGCGTGGAACGCGGCGTGACCCTCGGCGAGCCCATCGCCAACACCACGTTGCATGTGCTCGACGCGCACCGGCGACCGTGCCCGGCCCATGTGGCGGGCGAGCTCCATATCGGCGGGGAAGGCCTCGCCCGTGGCTATCTCGGACGCGACGCGCTGACGGCGGAGCGGTTCATTCCCAATCCGTTCGGTCCGGGGCGGCTCTACAGGACGGGCGACCTCGTCCGCCGGGACGCCTCGGGAGGGCTCGTCTTCCTCGGGCGGCTCGATCACCAGGTCAAGGTCCGGGGGCACCGGATCGAGCTCGGCGAGATCGAGGCCGCATTGGCGCGCCAGCCCGGCATCGCCGCCGCCGTCGTGGTGGCGCGGGAGGATACCGACGGCGACCAGCGTCTGGTGGCCTACGTCACCGCCAGGGACGGCGCGACCCTGCGGCCCGAGGCCCTGCGCGAGGCGGTGGCCTCGACCCTGCCCGCCTTCATGGTCCCGGCCGTGATCGTCGTTCTGCCTGCCCTCCCGATGACCCTGAACGGCAAGGTCGACCGCGGCGCGCTGCCGGCGCCGCATCGGTCACCGGAGACGCACTCGGCATCGCCCGAGGCGCCGATGAGTTCGCTGGAGGCCCTGATCGCCGGCATCTGGGGCGAAGCGCTCGGTCGCCGGGTGGTCGCCACCACGGAAAACTTCTTCGACCTCGGCGGTCACTCCCTCCTCGTGGTTCAGGTCCAGCGCCGCCTCGGCGAGGAGCTCCGCCGGGACATCGCGATCACCGACCTGTTCCGCTTCCCCACGATCCGCACCCTCTCCCTGCATCTGGGAGGATTCGCCACCGGTCCCTCGGCGTCGGACCGGGGACACGACCGGGCCAAGGCGCGGCAGGCGCTCCGACGCCGCCAGGAGATGCCGGCGACGGTCGCCTGAGCCCTCGGTCACCACAGAATACGTGAGGTACGCCATGTTTTCGCCGACCCCCGACACAGCAGGTGATGCACCGGGCCGGATCGCCATCATCGGCATGGCGGGGCGTTTCCCGGATGCCGCCACGACCGGCGAGCTCTGGCATCTGCTGAAGTCGGGACGCGAGGCGACCCATTGGTTCAGCGACGAGGAACTGCTGGCCTCCGGCGTCTCCGCCACGCATCTGCGCGACCCGCGCTACGTCAAGGCCGGCATGGTCCTGCCCGACATGGAAGCGTTCGATGCGGGCTTCTTCGGCCTGAGCCCTCGGGAAGCGGCCATCCTCGACCCCCAGCACCGGCATTTCCTCGAATGCGCCTGGGAGGCGCTGGAGGATGCGGGCCATCGTCCCGAGGCGTTCGCCGGAGCCATCGGCGTCTTCGCGGGTTGCGGGATGCAGGCCTATTTCGCCAACAACCTGCTCACCAATGCCGAGCTCGTCGAACAGGTGGGGCTCTTCCTCCTGCGTCATACGGGCAACGACAAGGACTTCCTCGCCACCCGGGCCTCCTATCTCCTCGACCTGCAGGGTCCGAGCATCTCGGTGCAGACCGCCTGCTCGACCTCCCTGGTCGCGGTCCATTTCGCGATCCAGAGCCTGCTCTCGGGTGAATGCGACATGGCTTTGGCCGGCGGCGTCACCATCGAGGTGCCGCACCGGCAGGGCTACCGGGCCGCCGAGGGCGAGATCCTGTCGCCGGACGGGCATTGCCGTGCCTTCGACGACGAGGCCAACGGGACCCTGTTCGGCAGCGGGGCCGGCATCGTGGCCCTGCGCCGCCTGGAAGACGCCGTCGCCGCCGGCGACCACATCTACGCGGTCATCTGCGGTTCCGCCGTCAACAACGACGGCTCGACCAAGGCCGGCTACCTCGCGCCCAGCGTCGAGGGGCAGGCCCGCGCGGCGGCCGAGGCCCTCGCGGTCGGGGGGATCGACCCCGGCAGCGTCAGCTACATCGAAGCGCACGGGACCGGCACGCCGGTGGGAGACCCCATCGAGCTCGCGGCCCTGAGCGAGGCCTATTCCGTCCCCGGCCTGCGCCAGTTCTGCGGCATCGGCTCGCTCAAGACCAATATCGGGCATCTCGACACGGCGGCTGGCGTCGCGGGCCTGATCAAGGTCGCCCTGGCGATGCACCACGAGGAACTCCCCGCGAGCCTCAACTGCGTCCGGCCCAACGGCCGGTTCGATTTTTCCGCGAGCCCGTTCACCGTGGTCACCACGGCCAGGCCCTGGCCCCGCACCGGGACGCCCCGGCGCGCCGCGGTGAACTCCCTCGGGGTCGGCGGCACCAACGCCCATGTCATCCTGGAAGAGGCCCCGGCCGCGCCTGTGCCGGGTCCCGCACGGGACTGGCAGATCCTCGCCCTGTCGGCGCGGACCGCCGAGGCCCTCGACGGGGCCAAGCGCAAATGGCGGGAGGCGCTGGCCGATCCCTCGCCGGACCTCACCCTGGCGAACGCGGCCTTCACCACCCAGACCGGCCGCCGCGCCTTCCCGCATCGCTGCGCCGTCGTCGCCCGCGATCCTGCGGGGGCGTGCGAGATCCTCGCCGGCCACACGCATCGCCGCATGGGAACGGGCAGCGCCGGTGCCGGGACCGTCGGCGCGGTCTTCATGTTCCCCGGCGGCGGGGCGCAATATCCCGGCATGGGCCGCGACCTCTACCGGGACGTGCCGGCCTTCCGCGAGGCGCTGGAGGCCTGCCTCGCGCTGCTGCCGTCCGGG
>NZ_VRVC01000207.1:0-5339 GCF_008040005.1 Methylobacterium sp. WL19 | reverse complement strand
CCCTGAGACCCCCCGAGGCCTAAGCCCGCCGCGATCGCGGACGGCTGCCTCGCGCATGGAGGCAGCCCAGATGACACTTCTTGATCACGCCCGGCGTATCGCCGCCGCCGACGCCGCCGCGGACAACACCGGGGCCCACGACCCGATCCCTCAGCCCGCCGACGACGCAGCCTCCTCCTACGTCGAGGCCTGCCTCGGCGGATCGCGCGACACGCGGGACGTCCTACCCCTCATCGCCCTCCTCGACGCCCTCGGTCCTGCCGGCCTGCGCCGGATCCGGGCCCAACCCGGCCTCGGCCTCGTCGTCCAGGTCCCTTCGCCGGACTGGGCGGTACCCGTTGAGGCCGCCCTTCGTGGGCTGGCCGATTTCGCCGAAATTATCGCCCGCACCGGCAAGTCGAAGTCTTACGACACCCCCGTGGAAGGGAACCCGAAGGTTAGCCGGCTCCTGTCCGGCGGTGCCAAGGTCGCCGGCATCTGCCATGCCCCGGAGCGCCACCTGCCGGCCGCCCTCGTACAGGGCGCGGATCTGGTCGTGCGCATCGGCCCGGTATCCAACAGGATCGTCGCGCAGGCGATCCGAACCGTGACGGGCAAGCGGCTGCGCACCATGCCGCCGGCCGTCGCGGCGGGCCTGGACTTCGACAGTATCGCGGCCGCGATCCGCCTCGGCAGCTCGCCCAAGGAGTGCATCGCCCGGCTCCAGGCCGCCGCCGCCGTAAGGTCCGGCGCGGAGACCTTCGGGACCGACGTGCCTGGCATCGAAACCGTCAGTGGCTACGGGGCCGCGAAGTCCTGGGCCCTCGCCCTGGTCGCCGACCTGGAGGAATGGCGCGCCGGCCGTCTCGACTGGAGTGCCGTCAATCGCACATGCCTGCTCCAAAGCGAGCCCGGCCTGGGAAAGTCGTCCCTCATCCGGTCGATCGCGAAGTCGGCGAAGGTCCCGCTCGTCTCGACGAGCGTCGCCGAGCTGTTCACTTCGTCGACCGGCCACCTCGACGGCGTCCTGAAGGCACTCGAAGCGAAGGTCTCCCAAGCCGCGGCCCAGGCGCCTGCGATCCTGTTCATCGATGAAGTGGATTCTATCCCTAACCGTCAAACGATGGATAACAGGGGGCGCGACTGGTGGACGCCCGTCGTGAACGGGCTCCTGACTTGCCTCGACTCGACGGCATCGGGACCCGCATCCAGTCTCATCGTCATCGGCGCCACGAACCACGCCGCCATGCTCGATCCCGCGCTCGTCCGCCCGGGCCGCCTGCATCCCGTCATCCGCATCGAGCGACCGGACGCCGAAGCGCTCGCGGGCATCCTCCGCCAGCATCTCGGCGTGGACCTCCCCGAGGCCAACCTCTGGCCGATCGCCCACCTCGGCGTCGGGGCGAGCGGAGCCGACGTCGTGTCCTGGGTGAAGGGCGCACGCGCGGCCGCCCGCCGCGAAGGGCGACGCATGGTCCCCGCCGACCTGATCGCACAGGTCGCGCCGGTGGATGGCCGCACGGACGTGGAGCTCGGGGTGTGCGCCAGGCACGAGGCCGCCCATTGCCTTGCGGCAGAGGTCCTCGACGTCGCGAAGGTTTCCTCCGTTACCATCGCGATGGGGCGGACGAGCGCCGGCTGCGCACAGGCGAACTTCATCCAACGTGCCTTCCTGACGAAGGCCCAGATCGAGAACATCGTCGTGGTCACCCTCGCGGGCCGTGCCATGGACGCGCTGGGCGGGGCTCCGACTACGGGCGCAGGGGGAGGTCGCTCGTCGGATCTCGCCCGGGCGACGCGCTACCTGCTCGACATCCACACAAACCTCGGCCTGGGCGAGTCCCTCGTCTACCGGGGGGATGCCGCCGACGCGCTGCGGTACGATCCCCTTCTTCGCGACACGATCGACGGTGACCTCATCCGCCTCTACGCCGTCGCCTGCGCCTTCGTGCGGGAACACCGAACAGCCATCGAGGCCATCGCCGACCGCCTCGTCGCTGCCCGTGTCCTGTCGGGGGACGAGGTCGCCGCGATCATCCGGGCGCACCGCAAGCCCGCGACCCGCCAGACCCGGGGAGGCCGCCATGCAGGATGATGTCGACGCGCGCATCGGACAGATCTTCGTCAGGCTGTCGAGGCTCAGGGTCGAGCTCGGCGACGGGGCCCTGGACAGGACCGTGCACGCCCTCCTGCACGCGCTCGGGGCCTCGGCCCTGCGTGAGGCGGAGCGGAGGGCTCGAAGCCTCGCCGCCAGGCGCCAGCCCCTCGCGACGGATATCGCCGTCCGGCCCTACGATCAGCGCCGGCCCCCGGAGCCGTTGGACGAGGGGGCATGATCCGCCGCGGCCAAGAAATGCGGTTGGATACTTAGTCGCACCGATTTTTTACGACGATCAACGGGGGTTGACTCGATTTTGAATACTCAAGCTTCCCGGATTCGTGGTCTGATATGATTGAGCTTTTTCTTCAAGCCGCGTCGTGGGTTAGCTGATTCGTCAAGCAGTTCACAGACGTGCTTCGGCGCGTTATCAAGCTCAGGCGCCTCACCGGAAGCAAGGATCGAACGATCGAATCTTGCGGACCGCGGTCGGACCCCGAACCCGGCGCGAACGCCAAGCAAAGGACGTCGAGAATGAGTGTCCGACGTCAGCACCTGTGGGACAGATTGAGGGTCTTCACGAACGGAGGATGGCTGGTTCATCGTAGCCCCTAAGGAGCGAAGATGAAGCAGACATCCGGACCGGCCAAGAAGCCGGCAGAAGCGGTGATCAAGGACATTCGTCGGGCCACACGTCGGCAGTTCTCCTCCGAGGAGAAGATCCGCGTGGTGCTGGAAGGCTTGCGTGGCGAGGACAGCATCGCCGAGTTGTGCCGACGTGAGGGGATCGCCGCCTCGATGTACTACGGCTGGTCCAAGGAGTTCCTGGAGGCTGGCAAGAAGCGCCTGTCCGGCGACACGGCGCGTGCGGCAACGACGGACGAGGTGCGGGATCTGCGCCGCGAGACGGGGGCGCTGAAGGAGGTCGTAGCTGATCTCGTCCTGGAGAACCGTCTGCTTAAAAAAAGCATGAGCGGGGCTGGGGGCGACGAGGCATGAGGTACCCGGCCCCCGAGAAGCTGGAGATCATCCGGCTCGTCGAGCAATCCCACCTGCCGGTACGTACCACCCTGGACAAGCTCGGCATCACGCGCTCGACGTTCTACCGGTGGTACGACGCCTACCAGCGCGGCGGCCCCGAGGCGTTGAATGACCATCCCTCGCGGCCGAGCCGGGTCTGGAACCGCCTGCCTGCGGAGATCCGCGAGCAGATCGTTGCCCTGGCTCTGGAGCAGCCTGAACTCAGTCCGCGTGAGCTGGCGGTGCGCTTCACAGACGAGCGTCGCTACTTCGTCTCGGAAGCGACCGTCTACCGGTTGCTCAAGTCTCAGGACCTGATCACCAGCCCGGCCTATATCGTCATCAAGGCCGCCGACGAGTTCCGCGATAAGACCACCGCGCCCAATCAGCTTTGGCAGACGGACTTCACCTACCTGAAGGTCGTTGGCTGGGGCTGGTACTACCTGTCGACGGTGCTGGACGACTTCTCACGCTACATCGTGGCCTGGAAGCTGTGCACGACGATGCAGGCCAGCGACGTCACCGCCACGCTCGACCTGGCGCTGGGTGCGGCTGGGCTCGATCAGGCGCGGGTGATGCATCGGCCACGCCTGCTCTCCGACAATGGGCCGAGCTACGTCGCCAGCGACCTGGCTGACTGGCTCGGCAGCCGGGGCATGACTCACATCCGCGGTGCGCCATGCCATCCTCAAACGCAGGGCAAGATCGAGCGTTGGCATCAGACGCTCAAGAACCGCATCCTGCTCGAACACGCCTACTTGCCCGGCGAACTGGAGACGCAGGTTGCCGACTTCGTCGAACACTACAACCATGCCCGAGCCCATGAGAGCCTGAGCAACCTCACGCCCGCTGACGTCTACTTCGGACGCGGCGAAGGGATCCTGGCCGAGCGGGAACGCATCAAGCGCCAGACCCTCATGGATCGCCGCTTGCGCCACCACGCGCAGGCCGCCTAACCTCTTACCCCAGATGGACCAGAGCCTCCGCTCCTGAACACCGCAGAATATCCCAAATCATCTGACGACGGACAGACGAAGTCGTACGACCAGACGTGGTCAGGATGCTCCGGCCGTAGTCGCAGGCAGGAACCGTCGTTGAGCCAGAGACGCGCTCGCTTCGGTTGCCGAGCCGGGACCTTGAGCCCTTCGCGGCGCCAGATCCGTTCGACCCGCTTCACGTTTACCGTCCAGCCGTCACGCCGGAGCAAAGCCGTGATCCGACGGTAGCCGTAGCGCCCGTACTGCAGAGCCAGGGCGACGATGGCGGCTGTCAGAGTAGCCTCGTCCTCGACCACCACAGCACACTTGCGCTGGGTCGAACGATGCTGTCCCAGGACACGGCAGGCAAAGCGTTGCGACACGCCATGCTCGGCAACGACGTAGTCGACACAAGCCCGGCGGCGAGCCGGGCTCAGAAGTTTCCCGATGCGGCCTCCTTCAGGATCAGCTTCTCCAAAGTCAGGTCGGAGATCGCCCGACGAAGGCGCTGGTTCTCTGTCTCCAGGGACTTCAGCCGCTTGACCTGGTCACCCTTCAGGCCGCCGTACTCAGAGCGCCAGCGGTAATACGTGACCTCAGTCACCTCAATGGAGCGGATTGCTTCGGCAAACTTGCGACCTTGCGAGACCAGAACATCCACCTGGCGCAGCTTGGCGACAATCTCTTCAGCCGTATGCTTCTTCCGTCCCATGACAACATCCTCCACATGGCTCAAAGCCATACCTCAGGGAGGACCACTTTTCAGGAGGCAGGCCAAAGCGGACCGGCAAGTGTCGACCCAACCAAGTCATAGAGGCCGAAAAAGCCTGCAACCGAAAACGGACTTTCTTCGTGATGTCCGATAGCGTCAGGGTGGTGGAGTTTGGAACTCAGCCACTACGAGGTCGATGAACCGCCGCACCTTGGATGCCAGGTGACGCCGGCTCGGATAGAGCGCGCAGATGGGAATGGGCGGGGCTGCGTAAGCCGAAAGCACGACCCGCAAGCGGTCGTTCGCAATGTCCTCGTTGACGACATAGCTGGGCAAGTAGGCTAGGCCGGCGCCGGAGATGGCAGCATCGCGCAAGGCTTCTCCGCCATCCAGGGAGAGCCGCGCTTTTGGCCGGATCGAAGTGGTTGGCCTGCTGCTGGTTCCGTGGACACGATCCTAAGCTAATTGGGCCTGTTTTTCGAACTCGATTGGGCTGACGTAGCCGAGGGTCGAGTGTCGGCGGGCCGGATTGTAGAAGCGTTCGATGTAGTCG
>NZ_VRVC01000206.1:0-5349 GCF_008040005.1 Methylobacterium sp. WL19 | reverse complement strand
ATATATTTACTTACAGACAAACAAGAGGACAACTAGCATCCTCTTATTTGTAATTCATCTCTAATTATGCAACTATGCACCAGAAATAAAGACTTTCCCTCGCCACCGATTGATGACGTCATCAAAATTCACGTCACGCCAACCGGCGCTCCATTCCTGTAAGTACTTTACACTGCGCGAGTGGGGTTCAGGCACTGGTAGCGCAAGGCGTCCAACGCTCGGCATTAACGGAGCATCGCCCACCAACAAGAATTCGCCCTGCGCAAGGTTCGGTAGTAAATCGCCGACACCAGCAGATAAATCGGGGAGAAGTGACTTGATATAGTTCTGATCGACTGCATTAGTGAGCCGCAAGGAGATAAAGTTAGAGCACTGCGAAAAGATTGTTTCAGACACCTCCGAAGGTCGCTGGCTTACCACCATTAAAGTGACGCCATACTTCCGACCTTCCTTTGCAATGCGCTCAATTGACTTTCGCGAGGAATCATACTGTGCTCCTCCGGAGCGCGGAACATAATTATGAGCCTCTTCACAAACAAGCATTATTGGAACGTCGCTAACATTACCGCTCATGTGTCGGATCTTAGAATAATGAAAACTAAAATCAAATATCATTCTGGAAATTAAGCTAACAACTATACTAATAACCTCAAATGGAATGCCGCTTAAATCAACAATTGAGACATTCGAACGACTCAAGTAACCAATAAACTGACGTACAATGTCAGCAAAATCGCCTGTAGTGATATCGCCACCATCAGTCTTCTTCGGCGATAACAAGAAACGTAGGCGCGGATCAGCTAGACGCGTCCTTAGCCTCAGGATCAGTCTATCGAACTCCCCGTTAAAGGGTCCGTTTTTTGCTTTATTTTCTTTCGACTGAGAAGCAACTATAAACTCTAAATTTCTGGCAAAATAGTGGTCCTCTCTACTATGTATAAGCTGTCCATCTAAGCACTTTGGCTTATTTTCACCGGCGAGCTGACTAACAACCTCTGAGTTCATATTTTCTAGGTAAGTAACGACCTCATTGATCGAAAAATAAATAGGAGTATCAAATGAGACATCCGCCAATGTAGGATTGTGCCGGCACTTATTGCGAACTACAGCGTGGCGGAACTGTGATATCTGATTGTGCGAATTAAGTTCATTACTCTCAATAAACATCTCCTCAAGCTCACGCGCATTCATTAACCAATAAGGCAAGCGAAGTGTTTCAACGTCGAGCAAGTTTAGAGTGAAGCCTTCTGTTTCCTTCAAGCGAAAGGCTGCAGCATATTCGGCGTGAATATCAAAAATGACGATGTGTGAGTTTTTTTGGGCCCCTTTATGGGAATTTCCTTTCGGGTCTATGCCCATCACCGTTTGCAGGATTTTGGCCACCGCGCAAGATTTACCTGATCCTGTAGATCCCACAACTGCAACATGCTTGCTAAAGAACCGATCGCCGTCAATTTCAAGTTTTACTTTAGAATCAATGCTAAGTGTTCCAAGTGAAAATGACGATTGAATTTGTTTAGCAAAAATATTATTTAACACAGCGGCAGGTGTTACATACGCATATTCTGTTGGAACCGGCAAGGCGTGTGATCCGCGCGAAAAGATATTATCCTCGGACAATGTGCCCACTGGCTGAGCATCAATCTGAAACCGGAAAATGATCGTTTCTGCATCGCATGTATCCTCAGCGCCCAACTTGCGCTCGCTGTGCGAGGCACGAACCGCTATAATAGTAGCAAGTAAATACAAATTATTTCCTGAAGCTACCATCAAATACTGTCCAATACCCAGCTTTGCTTTTTCCTTCTCAAAATCCGCCGCACTTGAAATTTCAATTCGTATGAGCGAAGGAGAGCTTTCTATCACGCTGCCAATTGGCTCACCAAGTTCAAGCATAGTTGTTCCTTAATTGGAGGGCATATTCGAGATCTGAAAGGCACTCAATTTCAAACTTATGTACGTTGATATCTGGATGCTCCCAGGTATCATTCGAGATATTTACAAGGAACAGATCGTCCGGTCTTTTTTCTGGAACTTCATTTAAATCGTTACGATTAGCTAATCGTAGACTGAATTCAATTTTGAACGGCTGCCGTTTAATGAGTGGCGTGCGGAACAACTCCTTCGCAACAACCGTTGTTTCACCAACCATACCTCTTTCGCAGCGAAGGCCAGCGACGTACAGGCGAGCTTGTAGTGCTCCGACATCATAAGCTCCCGCAATAATAAAAAGCGGTGGATCGGAGTGGAGGTATTTACAGCTGTAGCGCTCTACAAAATTTTTTATGAATAGTATGATTCTATTATCAAAATTCTCGATATTTGACGGCTCGATTATAAAGGTTCGGGCACGGGCGTTTTGTGCAAGAGATGGCTTCAGGTCCTCGCGCAACCGCTTGAAAATCTGGGCACGGGTTGTGAGCTCACGCGTCCAACGCGTGAAGGCAACCCGCCGCACGTCTTTCAACGCCGCGAGAAATGTTTCAGGTTCCACCGTCCTGTCCGATACGGTGAGCTGCGTTGCAAGATCTACAATCCTCTGGATAGCGTTTGGAAAAACTACAGCATTGATATCGTCGGCGCTGAAGCCCTTCTGTATCAACGCCTCAATCACCGATTTCTGAAGATCTTGTACAGAAGGCCCGAATTCAATCGAGAACCGCCTCAAGAACTCCTCGTGGTCAACATCCGGGGAAATACGTGCAATGATCGCCGTGAGGCTCTCACTCTTAGTGGCAAGCACAGATGAAAGCTATTCTTTTGTAAGTTGACGAAATCCTTCTTGATCAGGAAAATGACAGAAGAGCCTATAATAAATTTTTGGCTTTAATTCAATTGTATTTGAAAAGTGTTCCAGCATCAAAATAATAGGCTTGTAGATTTTACCGAGCGTAAATTTTTCGACTTGCTCATGATATTTGCACTGTACAGCAATTGTCAGCCCTGGGGCTGCAACATCCACGTCCTCTATTGCCCCTTCAATTGTAATTTTAGTATCTTTCCCAGCAGCAAGAATCTCCGACAGATAGCGAAGAAATTGGTATAAATACCCTTTAATCGAATACTCCGCAGTTCTAGACACGCCTTATTCCCCGGCTTTCAGGAAAGATTCCATACAAAATTATAGATATCAAAGATAAAATGGAAAGTGGCTGATATCCTACTTTGGAAACGAAAGGTAGAGCCTGTTCGTTGTCAAGCTGCCAGTTGGCTGAATGAAGACACTTCATATCGATACCGTAGTCTAATTACATACGCAATGCGAAGCTCGATAACGGAGGCGCTAGTTCGCACCCAAGGATGCGATCCTTTTACCAGTGGCCCAGAGAAAGATCGATAGTTAGCGGGAAGCTACCTATGTGAGGCATTCGCCGTCAAACTGACCAATCGCTATCGCTGACTCGCCACACAGCGAAATAATTTGCACTTTTAAATCATGCTGACATTAGTCAAGCCAACGAAATTGATCGAAATCAACTATTTTATAGCAATAAATTCCTGATCGGTCGTCTGTTAACGAGATCTGCCTGTCATTCCCAAATCAGCGCTTGCCTCCGCGATTTCACCCCTGATAGTGTCACCCTATGTTGACACTCAGCGATGTGCCGACCTCCTCGTCCCGGCCGGCCAAGCGCCCCCATGCGGTGGTGATCGGCAGTGGCTTCGGGGGGCTGGCCGCCGCGATCCGGCTCGGAGCGCGGGGCTACCGGGTCACGGTGCTGGAGCGGCTGGAGCAGCCCGGCGGGCGGGCGCGGGTGCATCGGCAGGACGGCTTCACCTTCGATGCCGGGCCGACCATCGTCACCGCGCCGTTCCTCTTCGAGGAACTCTGGACCCTGTGCGGGCGGCGCATGGAGGACGACGTGGTCCTGGCGCCGATGCTGCCGTTCTACCGCATCCGCTTCGAGGACGGGGCGACCTTCGATTACAGCGGCGATCTTTCCGCCATGCGCGCGGAGGTGGCGCGGTTCTCGCCCGGGGATGTGGCCGGCTACGAGCGCTTCATGGAGCGCTCGCGGGCGATCTGCGAGGTCGGGTTCGAGCGGCTCGGCCACGTGCCCTTCACGTCGGTCGCCGACATGCTGCGGATCATGCCCGATCTGGTGCGGCTCGGCGGGCATCGCAGCGTCTACGACGTGGTGGCGAGCCATATCCGCGACGAGCGCCTGCGGACGATCTTCAGCTTCCACCCGCTCCTCATCGGCGGCAGCCCGTTCCGGGCGAGCGCGATCTACTGCCTCATCGCCCATCTCGAACGGCGCTGGGGCGTGCATTTTGCCCTCGGCGGCACCGGCCGCCTGGTGGACGGGCTCGCCGGGCTGATCCGGGGGCAGGGCGGGTCGCTCCGCTGCGGCGCGGAGGTCTCGCGCATCCTCGTGGAGGACGGGGCCGCCACCGGCGTCGCCCTCGCCTCGGGCGAGCGCATCGCCGCCGACATCGTCGTCTCGAACGCCGATTCCGCCTTCACCCACCGCACCCTCCTGCCCGACGGGGTGCGGCGGCGCTGGACCGACCGCCGGCTCGACCGGTCGCATTCCTCCATGGGCCTGTTCGTCTGGTATTTCGGCACGAACCGGACCTTTCCGGACATCGCCCACCACACCATCCTGATGGGGCCGCGCTATCGCGGGCTCATCGACGACATCTTCCGGCGCAAGGTGCTGTCGAAGGATTTCAGCCTCTACCTGCACCGCCCCACCGCCACCGATCCGCTCCTGGCGCCGCCCGGCTGCGACGCGTTCTACGTGCTCTCCCCGGTGCCCAACCTCGCCGGCGGCCAGGACTGGACGGCAGAGGCGGAGCCCTATCGCCGCGCCATCGCGCAGCATCTCGAGGCCACCGTGATGCCGGGCCTGTCGGAGAGCATCGTCACCTCGAAGGTGACGCATCCAGGGGATTTCGCGGCCGATTTCCTGAGCTTTCGCGGCTCGGGCTTCGGCCTCGAACCGGTGCTGACCCAGTCTGCCTGGTTCCGGCCGCACAACGCCTCCGAGGACGTGGCGCGGCTCTACCTCGTGGGAGCCGGCACCCATCCCGGCGCCGGCCTGCCCGGCGTCCTCTCCTCCGCCCGAATTCTCGATACCGTGGTGCCGGATGCGCGCGTCTTCGCCTAACCTTTCCCGGCTTGACTTACTTCGGCCGCCCCTCTGGGCGATCCCCCATGCGGAGGCGGCCGACCATGCCGCCTGCCGGGCGGCGATCCGCACCGGGTCGCGCAGCTTCTTTGCCGCCTCCGCCCTGCTGCCGCCCTCCATCCGCCGGCCGGCCTACGGGCTCTACGCCTTCTGCCGCCTCTCCGACGATGCGGTGGACGACGTCGCCGAAAGCGGGCGCCGCCCCGCCGTGGCG
>NZ_VRVC01000205.1:0-5357 GCF_008040005.1 Methylobacterium sp. WL19 | reverse complement strand
CCCACTGGATCGCCGCCCGGTCGAAGCCGAACTTCTTCTGGATGTCGGGGACGAAGAACGTCCAGCCGTATTGCAGGTTGGCGATCATCACCATGCAGATCACGCCGATCACCAGCTGACCCCAGCGCCCGAAGGGCGGTGCGGACGCCGTGCCCAGGGTCGGTTGGGCGGTCCCGCCCGAACGTGGGGTGGCGGCGCGAACGGTCATGACCGTCTTCCTCGGTGTCTCGTCTGTTGTTTGCGGAGTTCTAGCCGGGAATATTTTGAATTCAAGAAACTTTGCTGGCAATGGCGCCGCAAGCCGAAACAAAAAATTTGGATCACGCGTATAAAAAATTCAAACTCTTGCTGCCGAGGCCTTTAACTTCACACCAGTGCTGCGATGCGGAGTTCCTCACCCGGATCGGTCGGGAATCGTACAATTCCACGGCCTCGGATCGGAACATTTCAGCAATTGTTATCGTTCGGCTTTCGACTTCGCGGTGCCCGGCGCATGCCGTGTCCCGGCCTCCCACGCGATCATGAGGATCATTTCGATGAGCAGCACCACCGACAAGATCAAGGGTCTCGCCAACGAAGCCGTCGGCAACATCAAGCAGGGCGTCGGCTCGGTCACGGGCAACGAGAAACTGCAGGCCGAAGGCAAGGCGCAGGAGCTCAAGGGCGAGGCCCAGAAGACCGTGGGTGATGCCAAGGACGGGATCAAGGGCGCGGCTCAGAGCGCCGCCGACGCCGTCAAGAAGATCTGACCATCCGGTCGGAGCCGTCGCGGGGGCGATGCAGGTCCTCTCCAGCGTCTCCCGATGTCCGGGCGTGCCCCGACGGGAGGCTGACGGCTCCTTCCTTGAAGCTCGACGACGAACAATCGCTTCGAGCATCGTCGCGGATGCGTATCCGGGACGGTGCTCCGACAGGGCGGATCGGGCTCCCCGCCCATCTTCCCCTCGCGAATGGAGATGTGTCCATGAACAGAGATCATTTCGACGGCGGCGTCCGCAATCTGCAGGGCCGGGGCAAGACGGCGCTCGGCGCCGTGACGGGCCGTGCGCGCCAGCAGGTCGAGGGCGCCTACGATCAGGCCGCCGGTGCGGCCCAGTATGCCTATGGCGAAGCCCGCGACACGGTGAACGATTTGCGCCGCGACGGCGAGCGCTTCATCGATGAGGCCAGCGCCCGCGCCCACTCCCTGGCCGACGAAGCGCAACAGCGCGGCCATGCCATCGCCGACCGTGGCTATGCCCTGGCCGACGAGGCCCAGCGCCGCGGCCGCCATTACCGGGGCGAAGCCGTGCGCCAGGGTCGGGCCGTCGCCGCCCGTGCCGACGAGAACAAGGCCGTCACGCTCGCCATCGTGGCAGCTGCCGCCTTCGGCCTCGGATGGCTTCTGCGCCCTTCGCGCCGCTGAGCCGACCCTCGGATGGGCCTTCTTGTGAAGGTCCATCCGGCATAGACACATGTCTCGCGGCATGGGGCCGCGAGGGGCACGGTGGCATGGCGGTTCGGAACTGGTTCGATCTCACGAGCGGGGAAATCGCGTCCGTGATCGGCCGCTCTATCGCTATCCTCCCCGTGGCTGCGGTGGAGCAGCACGGGCACCATCTGCCGCTCTCCACCGACGTCACCATCGCCGAGGGCTATCTTGCCCGGCTGGCCGAACTCGACGCGGGCGACCTCGATATCCTCGTCCTGCCGGTCCAGAGCATCGGCAAGTCGGATGAGCACGACGCCTTCCCCGGTACCCTGACCCTCACGGCCGAGACGGCCCTGCGGGCGTGGGGCGAGATCGGCCACAGCCTCCATCGCGCCGGATGCGGCAAGCTCGTCATCGTCACCTCCCATGGTGGCAATAGCGGGCTCATCGATCTCGTGGCGAGCGACCTGCGCAGTCTAGGCATGCTCGCCGTCACCACGGCCTGGAGCCGGTTCGGCTACCCGCCGGGCCTCTTTCCCGACGACGAAATCAGACATGGCATCCATGCCGGCGCCGTCGAGACGGCGCTGATGCTGGCGCTGAAGCCCGATGCGGTGCGCCGTCCGGCCGTCGCCGATTTCGAGCCCCGCACGGTGGCGATGGAGCGAGACTTCACCCATCTGCGCGCCGGCCGCCCGGCGGCCTTCGCCTGGAAGTCGCAGGACCTTCACCCTTCGGGCGCCATCGGCAACGCGACGCTCGGCACGCGCGAGGCCGGCCTCGCGGCCCTCGACCACGGTGCGAGAGCCTTCCTCGAACTTCTGCGCGACGTGGACCGCTTCCGCCTCGATCCGTGAGGCGCCTTCGCGGCGCCTAATCCTCGTCCTCGGTCTCCGGGGTGCGGCCGGGCCAGGTGACGATCTGGTCGAGGAGTTCGTCGGTGGTGAACTCCTCTTCGTTGCCCGAGATCCGGCCGCGCACCGAGATGCCGGCTTCGTGGACGCTGGCCTGGCGGCCTGAGACGAGGGGATGCCACGGATAGAGATCCTGCCCGTCGCGCACGAGGCGATAGGCGCAGGTCGGCGGCAGCCAGGGGATGGTGCGGACCGCCTCCGGCGTCAGGCGGACGCAATCGGGCACCCGTCTCTGGCGGTTGACGTAATCGCGGCAGTTGCAGGCGAGCCCGTCGAGGAGGGTGCAGCCGACATCGGTGTGGTAGACCTCGCCGGTATCGTCATCCTCGAGCTTGAGCAGGCAGCACCGGCCGCAGCCGTCGCACAGGCTCTCCCACTCGGACGACGACATCTCGTCGAGGGTCTTCTCCCGCCAGAACGGCTTCGATGGCTCGGGCGCCACCGCGTCCGGGGCAAGGAGGGGGGATGTGCGGTCCCTCATCGGGAGCACCTTCGGGGTTCGGAACGGGAGGGCGGAGCGCGCAGGCTCCTTGACGCATGTGGGCCTGATCGGCAAGCCGCGCCACCTCCGCGCCCCATTCCCGGATCAAGGTTGACGAAGGGTTATTCTCGCCGACGTCGCGACGTTTTCGCTGTCCGACGCATTATGATGGGAAGCCGGCCGTGCCGCCCCCGCGGAAGGGCGGACGATGTGCTTTGCCGGGCCTCGCGAAGACGCGCGGAGCTTGGTAGTGCTTGACCTGCGGCATCGGTGAGCGGTGCCGGCCGTGCGTTGAGGGACAGAGATCACGTCGTGCGCCTGCCCAAAGCCACCTCGCTCCTGACGCGCCTGAAACGCGCCGCCCTCGGCTTCGACGCCTGGGTGAATGCGAGCCTGTACGACAGCGGCCGCTCCACCGCCGAGATCTACGAGCGTTTCCAGCAGCGCATGCAGGTCTTCTCGGTGCGCGGCTGGAAGCGCGTCGCCCTCGACCTCACCAGCGAGGGGGTGACGCTCGGCACCGGCGGCGCCGTGCTGATGCTGGCCCTCGCGCAGCCCGCCTTCAACCTCACCAGCGAGAATTGGCTGAAGCAGCAGGATCTCGCCGTCACCTTCCTCGACCGCTACGGCGTCGAGGTGGGGCGGCGCGGGATCAAGCACGACGACTCGCTGAAACTCGACGACTTTCCCGACAGCATGATCAAGGCGCTGGTCTCCACCGAGGACCGGCGCTTCTACGAGCATTGGGGTATCGACCCGATCGGCACGGCGCGCGCGCTCGTGTCGAACTCGCGCGGCGGCGGCAACACGCAGGGCGGCTCCTCCATCACCCAGCAGCTCGCCAAGAACCTGTTCCTCACCAACGAACGCTCCCTGGAGCGCAAGATCAACGAGGCGTTCCTGGCGCTGTGGCTCGAGAGCCATCTCAGCAAGAACGAGATTCTCAAGCTCTATCTCGACCGTGCCTATATGGGCGGCGGCACCTTCGGGGCGGTCGCGGCGGCCGATTACTATTTCGGCAAGCCGCTGAAGGACGTGAGCCTCGCCGAAGCCGCGATGCTGGCCGGCCTGTTCAAGGCACCGACGAAATACGCGCCGCATGTGAACCTGCCGGCGGCCCGCGCCCGCGCCGTGGACGTGCTGCACAACATGGTGGAAGCCGGCTTCGTCACCGAAGGCCAGATCCAGACGGCATTGCGCAACCCGGCGACGCCGGTGACCCGCACCCGCGACATCACCGCCGATTACTACCTCGACTGGGCCTTCGGCGAGATCAAGGGCATGGCGGATTCCGGCAAGCTGCGCGGCGACCGCGTGCTGATCGTGAAGACCCCCCTCGATATCGGTATCCAGAAACGTGCCGACCAGGCGGTGGAGAACATCCTGCGCCAGTACGGCGACCAGTACGACGTGGACGAGGCCGCCATGGTCATCCTCGATCCGGACGGGGCGCTGCGCGCCATGGTCGGCGGGGCCGATTACGGCGAGAGCCAGTTCAACCGGGCCACCGATTCCCTGCGCCAGCCGGGCTCCTCGTTCAAACCCTACGTCTATGCGGCGGGCCTCGCCGCCGGCCTCTACCGGCCCGACACCCGGGTGGTGGACCGGCCGATCTGCCTCGGGAACTGGTGCCCGCAGAATTACGGCCGCTCGTTCTCCGGCGCCACCAACCTCACCGTGGCGGTGGCGAAATCCATCAATACGATCCCGATCCAGATCTCGGTCGCGTTGGGCAAGGCCATCGGCATCAAGGGCGACTTCCCCGCCGCCAAGGCCGGGCGCGCCAAGATCATCGACATGGCCCATCGCATGGGCATCACCACCCCGCTCACCGATTCCGTTTCGCTTCCCATAGGCTCGGCGGAGGTGAACGTCATCGATCAGGCGGCAGCCTATGCGGTGTTCGCCAATGGCGGCCGCAAAGCCAAGCCCTATGCGGCCATGGAGGTGAAGAACTCCTCGGGCGAAGTGATCTACCGCCATGCCGACGAGAAGCCCGAGCAGATCCTCTCGCCCCAGGTCGTGGCCGACATGAACTTCATGTTGAACAAGGTGGTGGAGGAGGGGACCGGCCGTCGCGCGCAGCTCGACGGCATCAAGGTCGCGGGTAAATCCGGGACGACCAACGCCTACAAGGACGCCTGGTTCGTGGCCTATACCGGCAATTACGTGGGCGCCGTCTGGTTCGGAAACGACGATTCCACCTCCACGAACAAGATGACCGGCGGTTCGCTTCCCGCCATGGCCTGGCACGACGTGATGGAGACGGCCCACCAGGGCATCGAGTTGAAGGCGATGCCGGGCCTCAAGGAGAACACCCGTCCGATGGCGCAGGCGGGGTCGTCCTCGCCACCCAACGCGGCCGCCAGCGCGGCCGGTAAGCTCTCGCGGCGCTCGTTCGAGGTCATCGGCAGCATGAACGGCCTGTTCCGCACCGTGGAGGTGGGGACGCCCGCCGCCCATATAGGCACGGTCGAGATAGAGCTTGAGAATCTCGTTCTTGCTGAGATGGCTCTCGAGCCACAGCGCCAGGAACGCCTCGTTGATCTTG
>NZ_VRVC01000204.1:0-5360 GCF_008040005.1 Methylobacterium sp. WL19 | reverse complement strand
CCCCCCCCCCCTTTTTTTTTTTAAATGACCCGCCCACCCCCTAGATCTACCCGTACGGCGTCGGCGGCAGCGTCTGATGTTTATATGTCCCCGGCGCAGGGCCGTGCGCATGGCCCCTTCGGTGGCGCGCGACACCGCCTCGGTCACGGGCGCCGGAAGGCTGCGGCTGATCATGTCGAGGGGAGCCCCCGCCACCGCGGACAGGCGCGCGGCGAGGCCGGGCGTCTCCAGCGTGCGGACGGCACGCACGAGCGCGGCGCGGTCGGCATCTTTGAGGTCCGGGCCGGCCGACGCTTCGGCCGGGGTGGAGCGGGTATCGTCGACGAGGGAAATGTTGCTCACGTCTGCGGTCTCATCCGTGTTTCGGGCGCCGGCGCGCCGGGCCGATCGCTGGAAGCAAGCGTGAGGCCCGCGGGATGGTTCCCGCTCACGGTCTCGGTGTCGCCCGAGGCGGCGGTCTCGGCGGCGGCGCGGGCCGCGCTGCGTTCACCGGCGCGCCCGACGAAGAAGCACAGGATCAGCACCGGGATGCCCACCGCCGCCGTGAAGGCGAAGAAGACCGGGTAACCGTAGCTGGCGACCATGAAGCCGGACGTGCCCGCCACGAGCTTTCCCGGCAGGGCGTAGAGCGACGAGAACAGCGCGTATTGCGTGGCCGCGAAGCCCGGCGCCGTGAGGCTCGACATGTAGGCGATCAGCGCCATTCCGGCGAAGGATCCGCAGAAATTGTCGATGGAGATCGCGGCGGTCAGGCGCCAGACTTCCGGTCCGCCATAGGACAGCCACGAGAAGGAGAGGTTGGAGGCCGCGCCCAGGAATGCGCCGGCGACGAGGGTGGGGAACAGCCCGAACCGGGTCATCGCCCAGCCGCCGACGAAGGCGCCGGCGATGCCGATCCAGATACCGTAGAGCTTTGACACCGCGCCGATCTCGGTCAGGGTGAACCCGATCTGCCGGTAGAGCGGGCTCGCCATCACGCCTGAGATGAAATCCGGCATGCGGTAGAAAGCGACCAGGATGAGGATCGCCCACAGGCCCGGGCCGAGGCGGGTATGCAATTCGGTGAGGGGTTCGAGCACGGCGGCGCGGAACGACCAGGCCTTCGCCGGTGCGCCGGCCGGCTGCGCCGATGCGGCGTCCAAAGCCTCGGCGTGCTCCCTGTCGAAGGCGGGAGCGAGGAGTGCGGCGATCATGCCGACGCCCATGAGCCCGGCCATGCTGAAATAGGCCACCGACCATCCGGCCCAGTCGGCGATGAACAGGGCGCCCGCCCCGGCGCACATGAGCGCCAGCCGGTAGCCGAGGTTCGAGGTCGCCGCCATGACGCCCTGGAGATCGGTGCCGGCGGCATCGATGCGCCATCCGTCGATGACGACGTCCTGCGTCGCGGCGCAGATCGCCACGAGAAAAGCCCCGAGGCCGAGGAGGACGAGGCTGCTCGCCGGGTTGGCCGTGGCCATGAGCGAGAGCGCGAGGGCGACGGCGACCTGTGTGGCGATCATCCACGAGCGCCGGCGGCCGATGCGGGCGCTCAGGACGGGCACGTCGAAACGGTCGATGAGCGGCGCCCAAAGGAATTTGAGGGTGTAGGGCAGCGCCAGGTAGCTGAAGAGGCCGATCGCCTTGATGTCCACGTCGGAATAAGCGAGCCGCGTGGAGAAGGTGCCGAGCACGAGCAGCAGCGGCAGGCCGGACGAGAAGCCCAGGGCCAGCATCAGGACGATGCGGGGATCCTCGACAATATCCCGCAAGGCGAGCTTGGTGCGCACCTTTCCCGATACCTCTGCACTCTGAGCCATTCGTGGAACTCCTGAAGGCTTATGACCCTTTAGGGTCGGCTGCCATGTTCGCCGGACGCCGGTTCGTCCAAGGGGTCGTCACGACGCGGTACGGCCTGTGCCGCCTCGTGTGACTGGAATGAAGAATGGTAACCAGGAACTTAATGAATGCGCATACTTTGTAGGTAGCTATTGGCTCGCAATGAGACATATTCCTTGCCGGCGAGTCGACGTAACGAGGAAATATCCTCCCGATCTATTTGCCGAGGCGGTCGTTTCGGTCTGTGCCGTCGAAGTGCTGCTGTCATCGGATGAGGGCGGTGGTACAAGCGTGATGTCAGGATGATGGGCAGCAGCAACAATCAGGTTTCGGCCGGACTTCGCCCGGTGGGGAACGCCTCCGTGGATGCCAAGATGTTCGCCATGGCTTTCGACGCCAGTCCCACGCCCATGGTGGTGACTGACCCTCGCCTTGCCGACAACCCCATCGTCTGGGTCAACGACGCTTTTCTGACGCTCACCGGTTATGCGCGCGCGGACCTGCAGGGCCGTAACTGCCGCTTGCTCCAGGGGCCGGACAGCGATCCGCGGACGATCGATGCCATCCGCGACGCCTTGAGGCGGCAGGCACCCGTCGAGGTCGAGCTGTGCAACTATCGTAAGGACGGCTCCTCCTTCTGGAACGCCATGACGATCTCGCCGGTCCGCAACGACTCGGGCGAGCTGGTGTATTACTACGCCGCCCAGGCCGACATGACCGAGAAGCACGCTCTCGAACTCGCCTTGCAGGAAACGAACGACGAGCTCGAACGGCAGGTTCACGAGCAGACCGCAGACCTGCGGGCCGCCCTGGAGGAGAAGACCGCGCTGCTCCACGAGGTCGATCATCGGGTCAAGAACAACCTGCAGGTCATCTCCTCCCTGGTTTTGCTGAAGGCGCGGCGAACCCCCCAGGGCGAGGCGCGCGATGCCCTTCAGGGCATGGCCGAGCGCATCGGCGCGCTCTCCATGGTGCATCGCATGCTCTATTCGGCCGGGGACGTGACCCGCTTCAATCTGGAAGAGTTCGCCGACGATTTCATGTCCGACCTCACCGCCGGCATCGACCCGGCGCGCACGGCGGTCACCGCCGAGGTCGACCCGATTTCCCTGCCGGCCGCCATCGCGGCACCCCTCGCCCTGATGCTGCACGAACTCGCCACCAACGCCGTCCGCCACGCCTTCCCGAACGATCGCGAAGGACGGGTCAGCATTTCCGCCCGCCGTTGCGAGACCGGCCTGCGCCTCCAGATCGAGGATGACGGCATCGGACGGAATGCCGCGGCACCGAACCCGGCCGGGTTCGGCTGTTCCCTGGTGGAGATGGTGGTGAAGCAGCTGCGCGGGGTCATCACCTGGCACGAACCCGGTTCGGGTACGCGCGTCGAGATCGTGATTCCCCTTCAATCGGAGAGCCCCAGACCCGCCACGTCCGCGCCGCGTGAAGCCACGCTAGGGCAGGCAGGGTGAGCGGCGCGGAAGGACTTCGTATCCTCGTCGTCGAGGACGAGGCGCTCATCGCCCTCGAACTCCAATGTCTTCTGGAAGATCTCGGCCACGTCATCGCCGGGGTGGCGGCAAGCTCGGCCGAAGCCATCGAACTCGGGCGGGCGACCTCCCCCGACATCGCCCTGGTGGACATCCACCTCATCGACGGCCCGACCGGGGTCGAGGTGGCGAGGATCCTGAGCCTCGACCCGCGCACCAGCGTCGTGTTCATGACCGCCAACGACAAGCGCATCCCCGCGGATTTCGCCGGTGCGTTGGGCGTCATCGCCAAGCCCTATTCGGAACGCGCGGTCGCGGGTGCGTTGCGCTACGTGGCGGCGATCCGGGCCGGGGGGCAACCCGAGCCACACGGATCGGACGGGTTCCGGCCGGCGTCGGAGGGCGTGGCGGAGGATGCCCTCTGGTCGCAGAAGCCCTGGGCCGGGGCGAGGCCCTGACGCCTCCGGGCCTCAGTTCATGTCGTCGCGAGCCGTCTTCTTGAGGCGATAGAGCACCTCCAGCGCCTCGCGCGGTGTCAGGGCGTCGGGATCGATCCGGTCCAGCTCCTGCCGCAGGGGATCGTCCGCCGCTGGAGCCTGCACCTCCGGCAGGGGCGGCGGGGCGAGGCTGGCGAAGAGCGGCAGGTCGTCGATGCGCGGACGGGTCGGGCGGTCGCGCTCCGCCTTCTCCAGGTTTTTCAGGATCGAGCCGGCCCGGGCGATGACCCCGGCGGGCAAGCCGGCGAGGCGCGCGACCTGAAGGCCGTAGGACCGCTCGGCCACGCCCGGCACGACCTCGTGCAGGAACACCACTTCGCCCTTGTGCTCGGCCACTTTCAGCGTCGCATTGTCGAGCCGCGTGAGACGCTGGCTCAAGGCCGTGAGTTCATGGAAATGGGTGGCGAAGAGCGCGCGGCACCCGTTCTGTTCGTGGAGGTATTCGAGGCAGGCCCAGGCGATGGAGAGACCGTCGAAGGTCGCAGTGCCTCGGCCGATCTCGTCGAGGATGACGAGGGAATGCCGGCTCGCCTGGTTCAGGATCGCGGCCGTCTCCACCATCTCGACCATGAAGGTCGATTGCCCGCGCGCCAGATCGTCGGCGGCGCCGACCCGCGAGAACAGCCGGTCCACCACGCCGAGATGCACGCGAGTGGCCGGTACGAACGAGCCCATCTGGGCGAGGACGGCGATGAGGGCGTTCTGGCGCAGGAAGGTCGACTTGCCGCCCATATTCGGCCCGGTGATGAGCCGGATGCGGCCGCGCCCTTCGCCGGACAGGTCGCAATCGTTGGCGATGAACGGCTCGCCGGACCGCCGCAGGGCGGATTCCACCACCGGATGGCGGCCGCCCTCGACGACGAAGCTGAAACTGTCATCGACGAAGGGCCGGCGCCAATCCCGCTCCACAGCCAGTTCCGCATGGGAGGCGGTGACGTCGAGGCTGGCCAGGGCGTCCGCGATGGCGGCGACGGTCTCGGCCTGGGCCATGATCCGAGCGGCCAGCGCATCGAAGACCTCGGTTTCGAGGGCCAGCGCCCGGTCGGCCGCCCCCGAGATGCGGCTTTCGAGATCGTTCAGTTCCACGCTCGAGAACCGCATGGCATCGATCATGGTCTGGCGATGGATGAACGTCTCGCGCAAGGCGCCCTTGAGGCAGGTCTCGCCCACCGCCTGCGGCACCTCGATGTAGTAGCCGAGCATGTTGTTGTGCTTGATCCGCAGGGTGCGGCAGCCGGTCTCCTCGGCATAGCGCGCCTGCAGCCCGGCGATGACCTTGCGTGAATCCTGGCCGAGCAGCCGGGCCTCGTCGATCTCGGCATCGTAGCCGGCGCGCACGAAGCCGCCGTCGCGTCGGTTGAGGGGAAGGTCGTCGGCGAGCGCCGCGCGCAGATGCTCGACGAGATCGGCATCCACCGTGCCAAGGCGCTGGACGATGCCGGCGAGATCCTCCGGCAAGGCTTTCACCTCTCCGCAACGCTGCGAGATCGCCAGGGCCGCGTCGAGACCGTCGCGCAGGGCCGCGAGATCGCGCGGGCCGCCGCGCCCGAGGCCCAGC
>NZ_VRVC01000203.1:0-5366 GCF_008040005.1 Methylobacterium sp. WL19 | reverse complement strand
CGCCGGGAGGGGGTGCACGCGCTTCCGGGCCTCGGCTTCCCGCAGGGCGAGACCGTGACGTTCGGGCCGCGCTGGCACACGATACGCTGGATCGAGCGCGGCGATTGGGAGGCCGTGGCCGAACTCGAACTGGCCGCCGAGTTCGCGGGCGACCTCGACGGGATCACGGCGCATCCCGCGCTCACCGATATCGCGACCACCTTCGGGCTGCATCTCCTCGCGCCCCCGGCCGACGACATGGTCTACGTCCCGACCTCGATCGAGCGCATGCGGATCGCGCCGGGGCGCTGGCCCTGCCGGATCCGCAGCCACGCCCGGCTCACGGCGTTGCAGCACGGCGCCTCCGCCCGGTTCGACGTGGTCATCGGCGATGTGAACGGCGTGCCGCTCGCCGTCTTCGAAGGCTTCACCCTGCAGAGCGTGTCCCGCGCCGTGAAGTCCTCGCAGGCCGACGCGCATCCGCCGAGCCTCGAAGCGCGGCTGAAAGCCGGCATCATGGCGGCGGACGCTCCCGACCTGTTCCGCCGTGTCTTCGATTGCCGGGGCGCCGGGATCGTCGCGTCGTCGATCGCCCTGTCCGACCTGCGCCGGGAGGCCCTGTCCGCGATCCGCCCGAAGCCGCCGGCGGCACAGCGTTCGGCCTGGCCGGAGAGCGGCGAGGCGGATTACGCGAGCGAGATCGAACGCCAGATCGGTGGGTACTGGGCGGACCTGCTCGGCGTCCCCGCGGTGCGTCCCCAGGACGATTTCTTCGAGCTCGGCGGGTTCTCGCTCCTGGCGGTCCGGTTGTTCGCCCGCATCCGCAAGAACCACGACGTGGACCTGCCGATCGCCACCCTGTTCCGCGCCTCCACCCTGCGGCAACTGGCGAGCCTGGTCGGCGGGATGATCGCCCCGGAACCCGCGGCGGACGGCGCCGAAGGGGCGGCGGCGTCGGACAAGGTGCTGGCGATGCCGGCCGTCGCCTGGTCGCCCCTGGTGGAGATCTGCCGGGGCGTGCCCACCCGTGCCCCGATCTTCTGCATCCATGGCGGCCAGGGCAACGTCCTCAACTTCGAGAAGCTGAGCCGGCGCCTCGGCCGGGACCAGCCCTTCTACGGATTGCAGGCGCGCGGCGCCGACGGGCGGCTCGCGCCGCTGGACTCCATCGAGGAGATGGCGGCCTCCTACATCGCGGCCATCCGCGAGGTCGATGCGCACGGTCCCTACCGGATCGCGGGCTATTCCGGCGGCGGGGTGATCGCCTACGAGGTCGCGCAGCAACTGACCCGCGCGGGCTATTCCATCGCGCTCCTGGTCCTCTTCGACACCCTGTCGACCACCAGCGTCGCGCAGCAGCACAGTACCGTCGAACGGCTCTGGGCGGTCCGCCGCTGGAGCCTCGGCTACACGCTGGGCTGGCCGTCCCGCCTGATCGAGCGCCGCCGCCGCGCCGCGGAATTCGCGCGGGAGCGCTTCGACCCGAACGTCCCGATCCCCGACATGTACCGCGCGCAGTTCATCATGAACGCCTATCTCGTCGCGCAGGGCCGCTACACGCCCGAGCCCTATGCGGGGAGCATGCTGCTGTTCCGCTCGACGGACGCGTATGTCCCCTATCTCCTCGCCGGGCCGGATCTCGGCTGGGGCGGCCTCGTCCGGGGGGGGATCGACATCCACAAGATCGCGGCGACGCACGAGACGCTGTTCCAGGAGCCCGCCGTCGACAAGCTCGCCGGCATCCTCCGGCGCAGGCTCGACGGCCTGATGCACTATCCCGTGCGCAAGAGCGCCTGATCCGCCCCGTTCCGCGATCGACGACACCCCGTGCCCGGCAGGGAGACCGCAGATGGATTTCGTCGATCGCGCCTACAGGCACTACAGCGACGTCAAACAACTCGGCCTGCCCGTGCTCCTGCGCGGGCTGCACCGCCGCGCCTCCTCCCGCGAGGCCCGTCTGGTCCGGACGGTCCACGGCGCGTTCTACATCCGGCCGCACACGCCGGACATGGAGGTGCTGAGATCCGTCTTCGGCCGCATGGTCTACGACCTCGACCGGGTCCGCCAGGGGGCGGCCACCCGGAGCGAGTACGAGCGGATCTGCGCGGCGGGACACACGCCTATCGTCATCGACGGAGGCGCCAATGTGGGAATCGCGGCGCGCTACTTCGCGCGGGCCTATCCGAGGGCCGTCGTGCTGGCGGTGGAGCCGGACGAGGACAACCTCGCCGTCTGCCGGAAGAACACCGAGGTCTGCCCCAACATCTGCGTCGTCCCCACCGCCCTCGGCGGCCGGAGCGGCTGCGTGAACCTCGAACACGGCAACGGCGACGCCGACAGCGGGCGGACCGAGCGGGCGGACCACGGCATCCCGATCACCGTCATCGCGGAACTCAAGGACCTGATCCCCAACGGCGAGCTGCTGATCGTCAAGATCGACGTCGAGGGCTTCGAGAAGGACGTGTTCTCCGGCGAGATCGGCTGGGTCTCCGAGCCACATGCGATCATCGTCGAACCGCACGACTGGATGCTGCCGGGCGACGGAACCAGCTTTCCGCTGCAGGACATCCTCCTGCGCGAGCGGCGGGAGATGATCCTGTCGGGCGACAACCTGATGCTCTTCAAGTCCCGCGCCGCATCCGCGAGGGGCGACACGTCGCACTGGCCGACGAGGGGGCTTCTCAAGGTGGTGCCGTCCGCGTGACGAGGCGGCCGAGCTTCTCCTGCCCGGCCTCGCGAAAACCCGCATAGTCGATGGGCGTCCGCCCCCAGATGAAGACCGGCTTCACGTCGGCGGGCGCGGCGTAGGTATTCCTGTCGAAACTGTTGCCGCCCTCCTCGATGATCCGGGCATTCGGGGCGGCCTCGTTCGTATCCGTGACGCCGCCGGCGCTGCCCCTGCCGGTGAACAGGATCCGGTTGTCGTGGACGCGGTTTCCGGTCGTCCTGTAGAAGCCGCCGCCGTCCTTCTCGCGGCCCTGGTCGACGAGCACGATGGCGCGGCCGTCGGGCCGGACGGTGATGGTGTTGTCGGAGACCTCGACGCCGCTCGAGGCCGCCACCTGGATGTCGGCTCCCCAGAACCAGACCGGATGGCCCGCGCCGTTGAAGCGCAGCGTATTCCCGCGGATCACGGCGTCGTAGGAGATCTCGAAGAAGATCCCGGCGGTGGAATTGTTCTCCACGGTATTCTTCTCGAACAGGACGTCGCGGCAATCGATGTCGCACCAGAGGCCCGGACCCGCATTGTCGTGGACGTGGTTCCCGCGCAGGACCACCTCCTGGCTCTGGGTGATCTTGAGGCCGCCGGCCTCCCATTCGGGGTCGAAGCCGGCCGTGTTGTTCCAAGCGATGCGGTTGTTCTCGATCAGGATCCGCCGCCCTTGCGCGGCCGCGCCGAGCTGGCCGTTCCGCTCGATCGTGCTGCCGGTGATCGCCCCGTCGGAGCCCACATCGACGCCGAGCCCGGCATTGAGGCGGATCTGCGAATCCTCCACGCGCCACCCGGTGCCGTCGCCGCCGCGGATCGCCCCCATCTGGGTCGGCGTGTCGTATTTCTCCACGACGAGCCCCTTGATCCGCACATCGGCGGCCCGGCTGCGGAAGGCGAAGCGCGCCGCGCTGACCTCGACGCGGCGTCCCTCAGGGTTGTCGGCGAGGATCGCGCGGCCGGCCGCCGCCTCCACCACGTAACGTCCGGGACCGAGATCGCCGCGGGACGCGACGCGAGTGAGCGGCTGGCCGTCGAGGAACACGGCCAGCGACAGCAGGCAGAGCGAGCCGCCGCCGCGACATTGGCCGGCGCCCGCATGGCGCGGGTACGATCCGGTGAGGGACCAGTACGGACCCGCCCGTTCGAACTGCCGGACGATGCGCGAACCGTCGAGGACGCTGCCGGGCTCGCCGAGGAACGTCTGACCGCGCAAGGGCGCGATCTCCTGCATCCGGTAGAGGCCTGCGCCGATGCAGATGGTCCCGCCCTCACCGGCGCGGATCGCGGCCCGCTGGATCGACTCGCCGGCGGCGACGCGCACGGCCTTGCCGGGGCAGGCACCCTCCGCGCCCTCTCCCCGCGCCGGGTCGCCCCCCTGCCAGAGGATCAGCCCGGCCAGGGGCAGCGCAAGGCGGAGCGCGCGCCGCCTCATGGCTCCCGCCGCCCGGTGAGGGGAGCGGGCGGCGGGCATCGCCGGCGGTGAGGCCTTTGCCGAGCGGTCATGCACCGGTCCGATCCTTCGGGACGCTGTTCTCGCCCGCCGCGACAGTCACGGCCGTGTCGAGATTCCGACGCCGCCGCCCCTGTGCCGGGTTCTGCGAAACTGTGCGGGTTCCCGCTCGCGGAAAGGAAGACGAAAAACGGTCTAGAGCAGGGGGGCGAACGGGTTAGTCCGTGATCTCACTTCCCAAGCGAAGTCGAAATCCCGCTCAATCGCCCCGACCAGACGGCGGATCGGCCGGGTGGTGCATGCAAGCTCCGCCGTCACGGACCGGATGCTCGGAAGACGGCCGATCCCCCGACCGGAGCGTCGCGCCTGCTACGATCAACGAGGACCGAATGAACCGGGTTCTGGACCACTCCAAGGGCGGGGTCAGCGTCGTGCTCCGCCAGACCTACGAAGCCCAGACCCTGGGGTTCCTCACCGCGATCCTTCGGCATCGCCGGGTGATCGTCGGGCTCGCCGCCGCCGCCCTGGTGCTCGCGACCGCCATCTGCTGGTCGCTGCCCGACAAGTACAGCGCCGAATCCCTGATCCAGGTCGATCTCAGCCGCGTCGCCGCCTCACAGGCCACGTCGCCGAACCAGCAGGCGGCGACCAGCCTCGATGCCGGGGCCATCGTCGAGAGCGAGGCGCGGGTGATCCGTTCGCTGGCCACCGTCAGACATGCGGTCGAGGACCTCAAGCTCCAGGACGACCCGGCCTTCGCGCGGGGGCCGGGCCTCGTCTCCCGCATCCTTTCCACGGTACTGCCCGGACCGGCGAAGGAGCCCGCCGATTCCACCGCCTCGGTGGAGGCGGTGACCCGCGAAGTCTCGCGGAACCTCACCGTGACCAACGACACGCGGGCCTACCTGATCAACGTGTCCTACAACTCGACCTCGCCGGAGCGTTCGGCGCGGATCGTCAACGCCGTGGTCGACGCCTATCTGCGCAACCGCCTGGAGATGGGGGTGGCGGCGGCCGAGCGGACGAGGACCTGGCTCGAGGAGCAGATCGGCGAGAGCCGGCGCGAGCTCGAGACCGCCGAGGCGGCCGTCGACCGCTACAGGCGGCAGACCGGCTATGTGGAGGGCGGCACGCAGGGCATGAGCCTGCCGCAGCAGGAAGTGCGCGATGCCGTGGCCCAGCTCGCCGCCGCCCGCCAGACCCGGCTCGCCGCCGAGGCGCGCC